>JAFTSM010000074.1 GCA_017467305.1 Candidatus Gastranaerophilales bacterium | reverse complement strand
GAGTATTAAAATAATAAAAAATAAAATATTCTGCTAGATATTTTTTTCTTACAATACTAAGTTCAACCAAAAGTTTCGCTAAAGTTGCTACGCAACCGCTACACTGTGTTGTTGTTTCACTAAGTATTCTTACAGAAAAAATATATGCTATCATATTTCATTTTTTATTACTCTTTTTGAATAAAATAAAAATAAAGAGTCATTGTGGAGTATAGTTAAACACCTTAGCGAGGGAACGTCAATGCGAGGACTTGTTTGAGCAAACTTGTTTGCGAGTTCCGCAGCTCTGCCGAGCTTAGATGTTATCTATACGAAACAGTTGCACTCTGTTTTTTATTTTATTCAATAGCTTAGATATATTTACATAATATTATTTATGTATAAATTTAAAAAAGAAAAAGCCTCATAAAGAGGCTTTTGTTCTATTTTTCTACTTTTGTTTCTTCTGTTTCTTTTGGCATTTTTTCAAGTTTTTTGGCTTCTTTTTCAGCCTTTTTAGCTCTTTTTTTAGCCAATTTTATTTTTTGGCTTTCTTTTAATTTACACCTTTTTAATAAATTTTTATAAAATTCTTGTTTTTCTACGGGGTCTTGTATCTTTTCCGCTTCAATTAAACCAGCTTCAAACTTTGCTTTTCTTCCTCTATATGAAACATGTTTGAATTTTGTAGAACCGTGACATATCATTGGAATACCTATTGGAGATGTAATTATTAATGCTGTAAGTTCAATACCAACTGCCATCTCTGCAATTGCACCACCTCTTGAAAAATCTTCTCTAGGATTTTGATACTTTTCCGGAACATAGTCTTCCCATTTCGGTGGTTCAACTTTTGTAGTTTCTACCGCAAACATTGGTAATCCAAAAGAGAACACACTAAGCAATAAAAAAATCGCAAATATTTTTTCATACAACATTACCTCTCCCCACAAATACGTTAATTATTATACTACTCTTCAAACAAATTATAAAAATGATAGAATTGAAAAGGGGCTAATTTTGTTTTTTCTTCTAAAAAACTTATAAATTCTGTTTGCATTTTAGTCATTGATTTACGCTTATTTTCTGCATTTTCAAACTTTTTAAGATGAATTGAATACTTATCTTTTGGCATTTTAATAGCACTTACAAAATAAATAGGTACTTCCATCATTTGCGCAAACTTAAATGTTCCCATTGGAAATTGCACACTATGCCCTAAAAATTCCGCCTCAAAATTAATACTATTTGCTGATGTCCTATCACCAGCCATAAAAACGATACCTCCATTATTCAATCGTTCTTGAATTTCAATTGAAGTATTAATATCAATATCTTCTACAGCATTTAAAAATATTTTTTCATTTTTAGTAATTTTATTTATAAAACCACCAAAAATTTTACACTGTTCTCTTGCAAGGAAAACTGAAATACTTGTACAAGTATCTTTAATATCTGAATTTACAAAAGCACGCATTGCATCAACATTACCTAGATGATTACAAATAAAAAATACACCGTTACCAGCTTTTAAATCATCTAACAATAAGTCCTTTTGCTTTTCATCTTTAAAATATAATTTTTGAGGATTAAAATTATTAGAAAATATCTCAACTCTATCAACGAGTGAATATGAATAAGATAAAAAATGCTTAAAAACATTATTAAAAGTTGGTTTAATACCTATAATTTCCAGATATCTTTTTGAACATTTTCTAACTTCTTTAGCACCAAGACACGCAAAAAATGTGACAAAGAAAGTTATAAATTTAACTACATTTTTACCTAAAATTTTATAGATATACCATAAAAGAAAAAGCCTTTTTACGCCAGCTGCTTGTTCTTTAGCTTCATACCATTTCATTTTTTACGCACTCCAATAGAGTGTAATCGTGAATACCTATAGTATGTTTTGCACTCACTTTTAGACCAGCTTTTTCAACAAATTCAATCATATCCTTTTCGCTATACATTTTGCTTGTACCATTTGCCATACAAGTAAAATATAAAGAAATATGAGTTAGAGAATACGCTGCACCTTTAAATTGTTGATTGTCAATAAATGGTTCTAAAATATAAACTCTTGTTCCATCCTCTGCAACTTTTGCAACATTAGATAGAATAGAAATAATTTGTTCTTCTGAAAAACAATCTAAAAACTGACTCATTAGAACAGCACCACTCATTTTAGGAAATTTAGGATTTTCAGATATAACATTTATGCCACAAAAATTACATCTATCATTATTAATATTAGCTTTCGCTCTATCTAAGTTTTCTGGTAAATCAAGCATTGTAAGGTTTACGTCTTTACTATAATTTAGACAAGCCTTTTCAAACTTACCAGTATTCCCACCGATATCAAAAACAGATTTGGGATTATGTCTAAACATAATATCTAACACTTCATCAAAACAAGTATCAGAATAATAATGGTCAAATTCATACCAACTTTTTTGAATATGAGGTGGTAGTTTAGTCAACAAAGGATAAATCGTTGGGGAGTTTTCTATAAACTTTTGAAGTCCAACTGGTTTACCTTGAACAAATGATTCTTTTAATTCACTAGCCCCTAAATAACAACAATCACGCATAAAGTTAAAGTTAACTCTTGTCATTTCATTATCTAAGAAGGTTTCACCCAAACGTGAAAGTGTAAATTTATCATCTTCCATTTCAACAACATCAGCCAAAATTGCGACTTCAAAAACAGTTTTAGCACAGTATTTTGATATTTTACAATGTTCCATAACTTGTTCAAGTGTAGCAGAATTATCTTTTAAATACTGCATAATACCCAAATCTAGCATTGTAGCTATTGTTTGGAAGGTAAATGGTGCAAAACAAATTTCTTGAGCCTTTGCTAAACATTCAACAACACTTGCACCTTTTTTTCTATTTCTTCTATATTGCGTAGTTGTGTCTTTTTTATCCATAGTGATAAAATTATAACATGAAGATTTTATATATTGAGTTAAAAAATACCTCTGAATTAAAGCGAGTAGAAAAAAGAAAACTGCAATCACAAATGGGTAGACACCTAGCAAAACAAATTGCAGAAGTTTTTTATGATGTAAAAAATTCAGAAATAATTGTAGAAAATGAAAAACCCAAATTTAAAAATTCAGAACTATGTTTTAACATTTCACATTCAAAAGATATTATAGCAGTTGCATTTGATATTATGCCACTTGGGCTTGATATTGAATATATGAAAGAAAGGGATTTTAAAACTCTTCTAGAACGCTATAACATCAATTCTGATAGCAAAGATTTGTTCTACCAATTTTGGACAGAATATGAAGCAGAAATAAAAATCCAAGCGGAAACAAAACAAAAAATCTGTTTTAAACTTTTACCAGACTATATGCTTTCTTTATTTTCATCTAATCCAGCTTTTGGAATCAAAACCAAACTTAAAATATATGAAGTTAAAAGTCCTACAGATAAAATAACACCTAATGAACTAATTAATTTAAAGCTTGTAAAAGCTAGTAACAGAAATGAAAATACACTTGTTGCACAAGAAAGAAATACTGCAGAGGTTGAATTTTTAACTCCACTTGCTCTAAAAATAGAGTAATCTAAACCAAAACCAACTATTAAAAATATAGCCAAAATATGAAACATATTTATTGGACTTAAAAGACTTGTAAAGCCAATTGAGAATGTAGCAGCAAATAATGATGGAACAACTATTCTCACCGCTTTAACAAAGTTCCTATAAATAAAAGATAAAACACCTAACAACATCAATAAAATTGGTAAAAGTAATGAAATACATTGTTCTCTATAATCTTTTATCTTCGATGAAATTTCTGTTTTTAAATCAATATATTCAACACCCTCTGGCATAGTATATTCTTTATTTTCTGCATTATATAAAACCATTATTGATTTATTTTTATCAAACATAAATTCAGATAATAATGATGAATTATCATATTCAATTAAATCATTTTTATTAACGTTTAAAAGATTTTTCTTTTGTTCAACAGTTAAAAATGAAGCATACTCTTCTAATGATTTTTTATATAATTCTTCTCTTAAATTCAAATTTTCTAACTGTCTTTTTTTAGATGGAATATATTTTGAAATAGCTTGATACTCATTAAAAGAATCTGCAACAACTTCTTCTTTTTGAAGAATTTCTTCTATATTTTTTCCCTCAACAATAGCAAAAGATGTTTTATGATTTGCCTTTGTAACATCAGAGAAAAGTCTTTCTGCATATAAAAGTTTTTTAGATGGAATATACATATTTTTAATATCATCATTAAATTTTAATTTTAAAAATCCCAAAACAATTACAAATAAAAGAACTGCTAGAACTATCTTTTTATATTTAATATTGAAAGAAATTTTACGTTCATAATCTTTAAAAATATTTTTACAAATTAATGGATAAAATAAAACGATAAAAGAATAAACACTAGCCAATCCCATTATTGTAAATAAAGAAATTTGTTTTAATAATTCCATTCCGGAAAAAGTTAAAACAACAAAAGCAGAACAAGTTGTAAGTAACCCTACAGTTAAACTTTTTATTATTTTCTTTAAATCTTTTTCTATAAAATAATGAAGTGAATAATCAATACAAATACCAATCAACGTTGTAGAAAACACAAATGTTAATACGTGAACTTTATCAAATAACAAGGATACTAATGAATATCCGCCTGCCATTCCTAAAGTCAAACTTAAAAAGGCTGGAAGCATTAATTTTAAATTTCTAAAATAGAAGAAAAATAAAGCAATTAAAAATATAGTTGATAAAACGCAAATTACGTTTATTTCTATTATTGATTTTGAACTAGCATAATAAGAATGGATAGGAACACCAGTCAAATAGATTTTGTCATATTCTTCGGATACTTTAATTAGTTCTTTTATCTTTTCATTAATAACTGTTGGAGATAGCGAATTTCCACCAAGTTCTAATGACAAATACATATAATATTTATCGTTATAGTTGATTGTGCTTCCTATTTGAGAATTAGAAGAAAGACTCATTAAGTAATCTGTAAATAATAAAAATGGGTCTTTTTCTAATGGAAGAACTGAAAAGCCTATTGGGTTAATTAATCTTTCAAAAGCTTGTTGTTTAACTACTTCGTAGTCTTTATTCAACAATAAAGTTCTTGTATTAGTTGATAAAAAATTTTGATTATATTTTTCATACATTTTAAATGCGGAAGCATAATCAACTTTTTTAATTTTGAAAAACTCATTATCTATTTTAGATACAAAATCTTTTGAAATTGTTTCACAAGTCTTTTCTTCATCAGCTTCAATTAAAACATTTATTTTAGAAGAAAACTGATTACTTAAATTAATTATTAATTCTGATTTTTGATTTTCTTGTAAAACTGCTTTTAAAATATTAGTTTCTGGTTTTGCAGGGTTCAAAAAAGCAGATACAAAAAGTGCCAGAAATAAAACTATAAATAATACTCTTAATATTTTAATCATTACTTACACTGCGTAAATTTAAGTTTTGTACTTCCGTTGTTGATAGTATCAATAACTATTCTATCAATATCTTTTTCGCCAAATATAATTATGTTTTTTAATTGAGTTGATGCTGGAGTTTCTGTTTTTGGTATTAAACCCAATACCCATTTAGATTCTTGCTTTTGAAAGAAAATATCAAAGTTCTTTTCTATATGAGAAAAATTCTTTTTAGAAATTCCAACTATAATATCATTCACATATTTATTTTCTTTTGAAGTATATGAAGTTGTATATTTTACTGGATATTGAGTTTCAAAAATAACACCTTTTTTTAATACAAATTGGAAATCACCACCAGATTTAATTGTTTGATTAGAATTAGGTAATGACTTCTCTTGCTCAAATTTACAAGTAACATCACTAAATGGTGCTATCTGTATAGCATCTGTTTCAACCTTATGATTAAAAACATCTTCACTAGCATCTGCTGAAGACATTACAAATAAAGAAATTAAAAGCAATAAAGGTCTTTTCATACCTTAAACTTTACAACAAGCGAGCTTTTTTTTCAAATTTTCTGGTGCTTCATAAACACTTTGTTGTGTATTAATATCAACACATATTTGCATAGTTTTTGCTTTAAATAACTTTTCACCAGTCTTATTATCAAAAATTGTATATTTAATAATTAAACAAGGTTCTATTTCTTCAACCATAGAAACAACTTTTAACTCTTGGTTAAACACACAAGGCTTAATATATTTCATATCTACTGTAGCAATAGGAAATGCAAAACCGTCATTACGCATATCCATATAGTTATAGCCTAATTTATTTAACATATCACATCTAGCAGCTTCTAAATATTTAACATAGTTACCATGCCAGACCACATTCATTGGATCTAAGTCATAAAATTCTACCTTTAAAATTGTTTCTGCTTGATATAACATAATCTCTCCATTTGCTTATAAAACAAATATACCTGATGAATATGATTTGTCATTAACCATATAGATATATTCTATGCCTTTTTCTTTTTTATTTAAAACTAATGTAATTTTATCATCTGCTTTAATTATATTAGTAAATTTTACCCTTTTTGCTTCATCACAAGGTATTTCTATTTTAAAAATTTTCTTAGCAAAATAATTTGCATAAAACAATTGAACAACACCAGGAAGAATAGGCATTACAGAAAAATGACCTTGAAAAAAATTAGAATTTTTTCTAAATATCAATTCTAATTCTGCTCTATTTTCTTCTATTTTTCTACTAACTATAAATGGATAAGATAAATTCATTCCAAATATTTGTTCTATTGATTGTTTATCAATTTTACCAGTATCTGTTTTAGGTATTTCATCAAGAAAACGCCATTTTTTAGGAACAATTTCTGAGTATTTTAAAAGATGTTCTTTTAAAATTTTCTCATTTAAATTAATATCATTTGTTGAAACCATACAAGCTAAAACTTCACCAAATTTAAAGCAATAACAATCATTTACAGAAGAGTGTTCTTTCAACTTAGCTTCTAACTCTACTAAAGATATTCTCTTTTCTTTAATTTTTACTAATCTATCGTTTCTTCCTTTTAAGGTAAATTCTTCATCTGATATTTGTTCTATAACATCTTCCATTTTTACTTCTTCTTCCATAAAAAATTTAGATTTTACAACAATGCAATTATTTTCATCTTGAGAAATACTAACCATATCAAACTTTTTAAAGTTTTTAGTGTTATTTTTAAAGGCTATAACACCAGTTTCAGTACTTCCATATATTTCTATAATATCAGATTTTTTATTAAAAAATTCACAAACATTCTCTTTTAACTTATCACCAGCTGTAATTATTCTTTTGGGTGAAGAAGGAAAATGTATCTCATACTTATACATTTTTTCTAAAAATGATGGTGATGAAATCAAAATATAATTTTCTTTGTTTTCCATTTGTTCTGGAAACTCTACTTTTTCCGTACAAATTACACATCCTAAATACAAAGGCAACATAAAATGAAAAGTTAAGCCAAACATATGTGACATTATTGTTGTTGAATAGAAATTTATATTATTAGAAAAAACAAATTGATTAGAAATAGCTTTTGCTTCTTCTAACAGATTAAAAAAATTCTTTGTTATAACTTTAGGTGTTGAAGTAGAACCAGAAGTAAAAAAGTTGATTTTTGTTTCTTCTATATCTATTTCTTCAAATTCTATAACTTGCCCTTTTTGTGGTGTTCTAGGAAGAAAATAATCAAACTTTAACATTGATAATCTATTCTTATCTGTTAAAAGATAAATTTCTTTTTGACTAAATAATGCAGAGAAAAAGTTAACAACAAATTCAAAAGAATTATCACCAAACAAAACAACAGAATTAGCTTTTTCTTGTTTAAAAGCTTCTATTTGAAATGAAACATATTGTTTTAATTCAGCATAAGAAATATTCTTATCGCCAATTTTTAAAACAACTTCATTATCAAATTTGTTTGTATAAAACCTATCCAGAATCATATAATGTTTTTCTTTTTCAAGACTATTCTTACTATATATTCTACAAAAAACAAAGTACCGATTAAAACATAAGATATTAAACCATTATACAAAGCCCAAAATTTTGTACTCATAAATACAGATACCAATGAAGCGACAAAATTAAAGAATGTAAGCCCTGCCCATACATAAGTAAGATTTCTTGTGTATTTTAAAGCACCCTCACTTAGTTCTCCATCAACAGCTTTTGCAAACTTTTGAATAACTGTTTCTTCTTTGAAGGAAGAAATAAAAAATACTAAAAATACAGTTAAATTTGCACAAACTGGATAAAATTTAACTAAAAAAATTTGAGTATAATGAAATAATACAATTACTGATAAAGTGATTAAAATAGAAACTAAAAATTTTAGCTTCATTTCAACAATTCTTCTACTGCAGTTACCACATCATCAACAGTTCTAATTTCTTTAAAATTTTCTGGAGAAATCTTTTTGTTAGTAAAGAATTGCAATTTAACTGCTAAATCAACAGCATCAATACTATCAAGTTCTAAATCTTCAAACAAATTAGCTTCTGGCTTAACCAATTCTTCATCAAGTTCAAAATCTTGAACAAGAATTTCATGTAATTTGTTATAAATTTCTTCTCTTGTATATTCTTTACTCACCAGCATTACTCCTAACATAATCAGCTAAAGTTTTTACTGAATAAAAATATTTTTTATTTTCTTCTTTATTTGAACTCATTTTTAAATTGTACTTTTTCTTTAAAGCCATACCAAGTTCAAGTGCGTCAATAGAATCAAGACCAAGACCATCTATGAATAGTGGAGCTTCATCTTCAATATCATCAACTGTAATATCTTCTAACTCTAATGATTTTATAATTAATTCTTTTAATTCGTTTTCAATTGTCATATTCTTAATCCCAATTAATTATATTTACTCATGTTTACTATACAAAGTCAAATTACATACACTTGAAAATCAAGGAAGTATTTATGCCGCCAAACGCAAAGTTATTAGACATTATTAGACGTGTTTTTATCTCTCTACCTTCGCCTTTTATATAATCTAAAGCTCCACATTTTTCATCAACTTCGTTCAAATTAATTGTTGGTGCAAACCAGTTTTTATGAGCCATATCTATTGATAAAATAGCCTCGATTGCACCACAAGCGCCAAGAGTGTGACCAGTATAACTCTTTAATGAACTTATAGGAACTGGCCTTTTGAATATTTCATAAGTAGCATTTGTTTCAGCAACGTCACCATGAGTTGTTGCCGTTCCGTGAGCATTTACATAATCAATTTCATCAGGTGAAACATTTGCATCTTTTAATGCCAATGCTAAAGCATTTTTCATTGTATCTTGGTTTGGTGATGTGATATGTGTTCCATCTGTACTTGTACCAAAACCAATAATTTCAGCATATATTTTAGCACCACGTTTTTTAGCGTGTTCATACTCTTCTAAAACTAAAGTACCCGCACCCTCACCAATAACTAAACCATCTCTATTTTTATCAAATGGTGATGGAGTTAATGTAGGAGTAGAGTTCTTTTGGCTTGTTGCATATAAAGTATCAAATACTGCTATTTGAGATACGTGAAGTTCTTCAGCACCACCAGCTAACATAACTGTTTGATGACCATATTTAATTGCTTCATACGCATAACCAATACCCATAGAACCAGATGTACAAGCAGTTGATGTTGGAATTAATCTACCAGTAGTTTTAAAGTATAAAGACAAATTAACTGCAGTAGTTTGAGCCATCATTTTTACATACGTACCAGAATTTACGTTTTTAACTTCTTTTGATACTTGTAATGAATGAAAATCAATCAATGGTTCTAAAGAGCCAGATGAAGAACCATAACTAACACCAGTTTGACCATTAGTTATAATTTCATCACCCAATAAACCAGCATCTTTTAGTGCTTCTTCTGCAGTTGCAACGCTCATTACAGAAACTGGTCCCATAGTTCTAAGAACTTTTCTATTAAAGTGCTCTGGCATAACAAAATCTTTTACTGGCGCACATAATTTAGCATTTAGTCTTTCATATTGTTCAAGTTCTGGCATATATTGAACACAGTTTTTTAATGTCAATAAACTGTCAAATGCTTTTTCTCTAGTACAACCTAAAGGGCTAGCAAGAGCCATGCCGGTAATAACAACTCTTTTCATTATAAGTACAAGCCTCCATTAACAGAAATTACTTGACCAGTTATGTATGAAGCATCTTCACTCATTAAATAATTAACTAAAGAAGCAACCTCTTTTGTTTTACCAAAACGTTTCATTGGTATCATCTTTTTAACTTCATCAACTGGAAGTTCAGTTGTCATATCAGTTTCAATAACACCAGGAGCAACACAGTTAACTGTAATCCCACGTTTTGCGAGTTCTAAACTTAAAGCTTTTGTAGCACCTATAATACCTGCTTTTGAAGCAGAATAGTTAACTTGTCCACGATTACCAGCCAAACCAGATACTGATGACATTGTTACAATTCTACCTTTAACTCTGTTAGCAATCATAGGCATAATGATTGGCTTTAAAACATTATAAAAACCACCAAGATTTGTATTTAAAACATCATCCCATTCATCTTCTTCCATTACTGGAAATACATTATCCTTTGCAATACCTGCATTTAAAACAGTCCCATAATAAATACCATTTTTTTCAATGTCTTCATTTATAACTTTTGAACATTCTTCCCTATTTGCAATGTTAAATTGAAGAACTCTAGCATTGCGACCTAAAGAAATAATTTCTTCTTTTACTTCATTAGCTTTGGTTGCATTTTTATTACAATGAAGCACAATATCAAAGCCATTTTTAGCTAGATACAACGCAATTTCTCTTCCTATACCACGACTTGAACCCGTTACTAGAACTTGTTTTTCCATATTCCTAAAACCCGTTTTTTAAATATTCCTCAGCGTTATCTGGTTGATACGCATTAATTACTGCACTAGCACACTCTCTTTCTTCATCATTATAAATTAAACAGCTGAACGATACAAGTTCATTATCACCATATATTTCAGACACTTTGACAGTATAAGTTTTACCATTTTCAAACTTTTCAATATTACTCTTATAAGAACGAGTTCCCAACAAAAAACCAAGCTTTGGTTCTGTTCTTTGTGCACGATAAAATGCATAACAACCAATAGTTTGAGCCATATACTCTATACCAGATAAATAAGGAACACCATTTATTGTTTTATCAAAAAAGATTTTATCTTCCGTAATCTTAACTTCTGCAATTAAATACTTTTCATCAAGATTGATTTCTTTAATATCATCAACCAAAATCATTGGTCTATCATGAGGTAATATTTTTTCTAAATCGTAAGACATCTTCTACTTTCCTAAAATCAATATTGCGTTTGTTCCACCAAAGCCGAAAGAATTACTCATACATACATCCATTTTTTCTGCTTTTAAATTTTTATCAGTAACCAACTTTATCTTTGGTAATTCATCATCATATTCACAATCAAAAATATGTGGTGGCATAATACCAGTTTCTAATATTTTAATACACAAGGCGGTTTCTATACTTGCAGCCGCGCCTAAACAATGACCAGTTAAAGGTTTTGTAGAGCTACAATAGACTTCTGTACCAAAAACTTCATTAACAGCTCTCGCCTCCATTAAATCATTAGCAATTGTACCTGTTCCATGCAAATTAATATAATCTATTTGTTCTGGCTTTAGATTGGCTTCTTTTAGCGCAATTTTAATAGCACGAATAGCTTCTTTTGCTTCAGGGTCAGGAGTTGCTGCGTTATAAGCATCAGAAGTTTCACCAATACCCATTAATTTAATACCATCAACATCTTTTTCTAGAATAAATAAAGCAGCACCTTCACCAATATTCATTCCACAACGGTTTTTAGAAAAAGGATTTGTTCTTGTATTCGTTAGAACTTCTAATGCTGAAAAGCCCGCAACTGGTAATTTGGCAATTGGGTCAACACCAGCAACTATAACACAATCACAAATATTGTTTTCTAATAGTTTTTTTGCAGTTGAAAAAGCCTTAACACCAGATGTACAAGCAGTTGATACACAACAATAAAAACTATTTAAACACAACAAATCTTTTAAATATTCACTAGGATTGGATATTTTTAAATGGTCTAAATTCAATGTGTCTTCATACTCATCAATACCAGAATTAGTAGTTGCAACAACAACTCCAACTCTATCTTTACCATATTTTTTAATTGCATTATCAACATCAATTTTTATCTGGTTATAAAGTTCTAGCAACAGTTGATTACATCTTAAATTGTATTTTTTATCTTCTATTTTAGGCAATTCAAAATCTATTTTATGTGGCAAGTTTTTACCACTACAAGCACTATTGAATATCTCATCAATATTTCTACCTAAATTACAAACTGCTGCAACTTTTGTTATATTTATCATTTTTGCAATTAAACCACCATTATACTAATATTAATATTATCATGAATTGCTACAAGTTTTATATTAATAAATACGTATTTGTAAAAGATGAAATTCCAGATTTATCTTTTATTCCTATGCTTATGAGAAGAAAACTTGATAATTTTGGCAAAGCGGCTCTCTATAGCCTTTATAATGTTTATGAACAAAATAAACAGACAAAACTAATATTTGCATCTTGCTATGGTGATATTGAAAGAGTAAAAAAATTAATTAACCAAAGACAAGAAGAAGGCGAAATTTCACCTACTGGCTTTAGTTTTTCTGTTCATAATGCAACTATTGGTTTATTTTCACTTTTAAATTCAATTAAATCTTCTTACAATTCTATTTCTGCTGGCAAAGATACACTTACAAATGCTCTTTTAGAAGCCGTTTTAGATAGCAAAACAGATGACGTTATCTTCTGTTATACAGAAAACAATGAAAATTTAGAAAGTTTAGCACTATCAATTTCAAAAGAAAAACAAAATGAAAACTCTATTGAAATAACAATCGATTTCAATAAAAAAGGTTCTTCAAATTCTTTTGATAATATCATCTCTTTTCTTAAAGGGGAAACAACTTCTTTTACGTCTAACCTATATTCTTTGGAACGAGGTTAATGTGAGAGTTCTTAGAGCATTAATTGTAATACTTGAAATGTTTATTTTTGCTATTGGTGGACTTCTTATTGGTCTAGTTATAATCCCCTTTAGTACATTAAAGTATAAAGGATTAGAACATAGGAAATTTTGTGCAAATGTAGTACATAAATCTTGGAAATTTTTTAGCAGTTTATTATGCAAATTTGGCTCTATAAAAATAGAAACTAATGGTGATTTTTCAAACATTAATGGCAAGGTAATTGTAGCAAATCACCCTAGTTTATTAGATATTGTTCTTTTGATCGGACTAATTCCAAACTGCTTATGTCTAGCAAAAAAAGAACTACTTAAAAACCCTATTATGCACAACATTGTAAAATACTTATATATTATCAATGATGTTGATTTAGAAGACTTCAAAAAAGAAACAAAAGAAGCACTAGAAAACGGTTTTAATATAATAATTTTTCCGACTGGTACAAGAACCTTACCAAATGAAGAACTTAAAATACATAAGGGTTCAGCTCAAATTGCTATTAATGCAAATGTTGATATTATACCTATTACAATAAAAGCAGATTACCCAGTACTAATAAAAAACCACTTTCCACTTGATGTAGGCAAAAATGTTATAACTTTCGAAATTACGAGAAAAGAAAATATCAAAATATCAGACTACAAAACACCTGATACCACTGACATCAAATTGAGAAAAGTTATTTCTGATATGATTAAGGAAAATATTAGTTTATAAGCTTAATTTTTCTGCTAGTTTTGGCACTAACAAATCCCAAGCTCTTGCTGAAGGATGATATTTGTCTTCTGTCGTATACTCTTTTGAATATGCAAAGCCGAGCAAATCCTTTGTATTCATCACAATGAATCCTTGTTCTTCAAGTTCTTTCCACATATCTGAATCTTCTATATTTACTTCTTTATAATTACTTATCACTTCATAATAATCATAATTGTATTTTAGAATAATGAACTTAATATCTGAATATTTTTCTTGCAACTTTTTTTTGCTTTCAACAAATAACTTAACTGCTAATTCTGAATTTTTTTTCTTCATAATATCTGAAGTAATATCAACTTTGCTATCTAGCAAAAGAATAATTTTTCGTAATAGAAAAGACTTATCAACAAAAGGAATATCCCTTTTTAAAGATAATTTATCATTAAGTATCTCATATCTTAAATTTGTACCATTTCTAAATATAGAATGAGGAAAAATTGTTGCGTTCAAACGTTCAATTTGATTTTCGATGTATACATATACAACATATTTAGTATCTGAAGAAATGTGATTGAAAAATTTTTCGTCTTGTAAAAAATAGAACATATGCTGTATACCACAACCAGACAATGCACGATTGAATACATTCCTTCTTGTATATTTTGACAATTTTGCTGAAAATGTTTCTTCATCATTTAGGTAACTACCATAAGCAAATGAACAACCAAAAATAATTATTGATGGTTTAGTATATTCATTGCTTATATTTGGCTTTCTAAAATTAGGATGTTCACCATCAACATACTTTTCTTTAAATGAACTCAACGTTTCACCATAATTTTTAAAGAAATAAGTATAATACGCTGGTATTTCTACAAAAATATTTTCTTTTTTTAATTCTCTTTGTAAAGAAAGAGAATGAGTCTTGTATAAGAAATAATCTAATACAAAATATAAAAAAACTACAAATATTAGTACAATAGAAATCACTTTAAAAATTTTTTCCATTTTATTTACCTATGTCAGTCCTAAAATGAACATTTACACATTCTATTTTATTTATTTCATCATATATTTTTTTAAATGGTTGTTTACTAGTAAAACATATATTCATTATTCTATCAGGGACAGAAGTTTGAAGAACATTGTTACTACCTTCTTCCAAATAACAAGAGAAAAATAATTCTACATCTTGTGAAACAGTACTCAAATTAAGTTTTGAAAGTTTTGTTTGTTTTATTTCATCATTTAATAAATATTTTTTATTTAAATAAGCGTCATTAGCAATAACAACACAAGCTGTTACCCCTTCTTTATATTCAAAATTTATTTTATCCAAATTCCCAGTAGCTGTCGCATACAAAATAGATAAAAAATCAGTTTTTAAATGTTCTGAAAGAAGTTGACCTTCAGTATCTCCAGGACGCATATTAAATTCTAGATTATAAAGTTTATTTCCAGAAAACATCAAATTAGATGATATAAATCCTGTAAAATTTTGTTTTGATTTTTTTAGTGCACATTCCAATTTTTTTAAATATTTTTGTACTAATTTTTGTTTTTTATAATCGATATTAACAGGAATATACCCCCCCATACCACCCGTATTTTGTCCCAAATCATTATCTAATGCTCTTTTGTAATCCTTGATAGGAAGAAAAGTTTTTAGTTTTTTACCATCCCATACAGATTGAAGAGTTATTTCTTCACCATTTATATATTCTTCTGCTACAACCTTAATATTATTGTCAAAGTGATAATCAAATTTTAGAAACTCATGCTCATAAGCTGCTCTTTCGGCAAGTCTATTTAATATATATTCAGCTTCTTTTTCATTATTTACAATATGAACACCAAAGCCAGCAGAAAGTGTATTCGACTTTAAAACAAATGGAAATTTAAATATCTTCAACGCTTTATTTAAATCAGAAACAGAGTGAAGCAAAATATATTTTGGAGTCAAAATTCCATACTTATTCATAAAATCTTTAGCTTCATATTTTGAAGCTTCAAGAAAAAAACTCTTTTTCGTTGAACCAATACTCGGAATTTTCAAATAAAATCTATTATAATCAATTAAATTTTCTAAGACTTGTTTGTCGTTAAAAGATATAAATAAATCTATATTTTTTTCTTTTATAAATTGGAGATATTTTAATCCTTTTTTTTCAACATATAATCCAAAGCCCCTCGCAAATTTATTATCGCCCATAATATAAAGCTTATTTAAAATAGGAGACATTGAAAACGATTTAGCAAATGCATAATCTCTACAAGAATTACATTCAAATAACACATTTATTTTTTTCATAGATATCTATATCTTTCATTTTATGTACCTATAAATCTGTAGGCAACTTTAGCATTTCGCCTAATTGTTCATCCCATTTCTTATCATTAAACGCAATCATACAAGAACAAGGAGTAAATGTCATTTCTGCAAATACAATATTTCCTTCATCTATAGCAAAATCAACTCTAACATAGGAAAACCCTTCTGCTAGTTTTTTTGAATATTTCAATAAATCATTAAAAAAATCTGGTTTCTCAACTTGTTTATTATTGTACTTCCAATAATACGTATAAGGTTGCAATGTCCAGTTCAAATCATAAAACTGTATACAAGGATTTTTAAAGAAAATAGAAAACATCTTTGAAGGAGAAACTTCAATTAATTTAGGTTCACCATTCATACAATGTACTTGATACTCTTGAACAGAACTCGAATCAATACTCCTTAATTTTTCAGCAAATACCTTGCGTTCTATATTTATGTACTGTGGTTCCAAACTAAAATCGTAATAATTTATCTTTAAGTATTCATTAATCATTTTCCTAGTTTGATTCTTTTTGGTTCTTATAAATTCAGCTTTATTCAAAATTAGTAAATTCATTTTCCAGCCGTGATTAACTTTTAATGCAAATTTATCCGGTAATGCATTAAAATCAATATCGTCAAATTTCTTCCATTCTCCATATAATTCAGCACACAAATCATTACCTAGTTTTTCTTGACACCACTTTTTAGCTTGTAATTTGTCTGTCAACTTTGTTTTTAGTTCAGTTTTTTCATTTAAAATCAACCAGCGAAGTTTTTCATTAAATGTCTTTGGATTATCAAAACAAGGAAAATACCCAACCGAATCAAAAAATCTTTTTTCAAGAAAAAAATCTTTATAAAAATTAGGGCAATACTTAAAAAATGGATAATATCCTTTTGTTTTTTTATAATATTTTTCTAAAAAATATCTTATCATGTCAAAATTATTCCTTGTCTTGATAATACATAGTTTTACCTTTTCTTTCAACTTCTTTATTTAAATTGTAGTAATGTTATGCTATTATTTAAAAGTAAATAATACAAAGGGATACACATATGTTATTTGACAAAATGCCAGATAAAAATTTTTACTTTAAGAATAGAGAAAATGTTAAATGGAAATGTCCAGGTCTATTTGAACACGATAAAGCACTATTTTTATTGCATGATATTTGCAAAGAATTAAACATTCAGCAACCAATTTCCTTTGTTTTCGGTGGTATTTTGTCAAATTGGAATGGAGGCAGACCTCCTCAACTTTCTACAATCACAGAAAAAGAATTATACGAAATATTTAAAAACTACAATGAACGTAATATTACATGTTATCTAACCTTTTCAAATTACAATATAACTAAAGATGAACTTGATGATAAAATTGGGAATCTTGTTTGTAAAGTAATGTCGGATTTAAATTCAAACAATGGAGTTATTGTTACTTCAGACTTATTATCAAACTATATTCGAGAAAAATATCCAAATATAAAACAAGTTGCTTCAGTAATAAAACCACACTATGAAGCACCGAATTTTGATGAAACACCAGATTACTATAATAAATTATCTGAATCTTATGACAAAGTATGTATAAGACCAGAATTTAATGTACAAATTGACTTTCTAAAGAAATTAAAACATAAAGACAAAATTGAATTAATGGTTAATCAAGTGTGTTTTAAAAAATGCCCTATTGCAAAAACTCACTACGATAGATCAGCTATTAAAACAATTGATGAGCTTAATGATTCAAATAGAATTCGTTTTTGCCAAAAAAAATCCAATGATATTCAAACATATGATCAACACCTTAATAACTCAGCAGAACAAATTGATAAAATTATAAAACTAGGCTTTTACAATCTAAAATTAAAAGGCAGAGGTGCTTCTCCAAACACATTACTTTCTTCAATAATAGGACGATATATATTCGACCCAACAGGGTATTTTCCAATACTTGAAGATTACATATTGAACAAATTAGATATAATATAAATCAATATGCAAAAACTTAAAAAAATTATTTTTTTATTTGTTTTATTTTTAATTACGTCCTTTTTCCTAAAAGGATTTGCTTCAACTGCTGATTTTTATCCAGCAGAAGGTTGGAAAAAGAAGAATTTAAACATCTATATAGAGAATAATGTTCCTCTCATAAAGAATATATTCAATGAATGGAATAAAAAAGCAGATAATTTATTCTATTTTTCATTTGTTGATACACAAGACAAAGCAGATATAACAGTTATTTTTGTCGACGATAAATATAAGACTTATGGGGCTCTAACGAAATTTTATTCACGAAATAACGAATTGGTTAATACAAACATTATTCTACCAATTTCCACATTTAATGAAAGAACAATGAATAATGAATTAAATATTCACGTAATAAAACACGAAATAGGGCACGCTCTTGGAATACAAAAACATAGTACAGACGAAGCGGATATAATGTTTCCACACAAGACAAATAAAAATTCAGAGATAACACAAAATGACATAAATCTACTAAAAAACAAATCTCAATATAACATAAAATCAATAGATGAAGAGAATTATAAATATGACTTACCGCTACTTGCAAAAGTATATAGGCATAGAGGAGAATATGATAAAGCAATAAAGATATATGATGAACTCTTACAGAAAAACCCCAATTTGACACAAGCAATATACTTAAAAGGGGTGTGCTATTATGAAAAAAAAGAATATAAAAGATCATTAAAATTATTAAGAAAAGCATACAATAAAGAACCTAATAATTTGGTATATTTAAATTCTTATGTAAAAATTCTGTGCAAACTAAACAAAGAAAAGACAGCAAACAAGCTTATACAAAATATACTAAAAGATAATCCTTCTATTGAAGAAAATACGTTAATAAAAGACAGCTTAAGGGTATTAAGTAAGTAGAACAAATACTTTTAATTTTTCTCTTTTTAGGTTATAATACTCATGTACATTAGTTGGAGATAAAATATGGCTAACTTCTTTGAAAATTTATTCAATATGTTTAATAGAAACACAAATTCGCAAGAAATAAATGAAGAAAATATGCAAAACCTAAGTGACCAAGATATTGAATCAATGATTGACGTTTCTTGGGCAGGATATTTTACAAAATAGATTCTATTTGTTACGATAAAAACGCCAGAATAAGAACAAAGCCAATGATAGGTATTTCTTTTTTGTTATTCTGTATTTTTTTTATTTTTTTAGGCAATACAATAAAGCTCCTATTCTTTTGTAGAATAGGGTCTTTATTTTTAAATTTTCAGATTTCATTTCAAAATGTCGCATTTTTGCGCTTGGTACGAACAGTGCTTTATATTTATTTTTTTTCAATTTTCTACAAAAATCGACTTCTTCGTGGTACAAAAAGTAGTCTTCATCAAAACCATTTAATTTTTCAAAAACTTCTTTCTTTATATAAAAATCAACACCAGATATAATCTCAACTTGTTGTTCTTTATTAATGTTTATTTTTCTAGGTTTTATACCTTTACCATTAAAAAGATATAATTTTAAAATATCTAATTTACTCGGTAAAAAGCCACAAGAATATACCATTTGATCTTGCTCCCCAAGCAAATACCCCCCAAATAATGCAATTTGCGGATATTGAAGTGCTTTTTCTTTAAAAATATCAATTGTATTATTTAATAGAATAGTATCAGGATTTAAGAATAATAAATATTCTCCTTTTGCAATTTTAGAACCTTTATTTATTGCTTTTGCAAAACCCAAATTATTATTATTTTTTATGAGTATTATATCTTTATATTTTTCATTAATAATATCTACAGTATTATCCTTCGAATTATTATCAATTATAATAATTTCATATCTAGTTTTTAATGTTTTTTCATATATTGAATTTAAACAACTTTCTATATATTTCGATGAATTATACGTAACTATTACAATCGATAAATCCAATTTTGACATAATTTATTCTATTTCCATTTTTGTTTCTTTTAGTGATGTTATCAATACATTTATATAAGAACTTGCTTTAACATCAGGAAGTGAGTATACACTATAATACCCATCATTTTTTGCTAATGTAGGAACTATTCGTTCAATAGTATGAGTAAGCATACCATCAACTTTATCTAATGGTTCCATAGGAAAATCTTCAAAAGACAAATTAGAAGAAAGTAACGTAGTCATTGCCGCTGTTCTAAACCAAAACATATTTCCAAATGCACATAAAATATTGTCTTTTGATAAATCAAAATCAATATTCAATCTACTTTTTACAAATTCAACAGCATTGTCATAATTATGAAGCCATTCATTCCCTATTACTCTATATGGAGCAAATTCTGGTGGATATGGAGAAATAATACCAAGTTTTTTGTTTTTTTTGAACTCTGAAATAATATTCTTTATATAAATAGAGTTATATAACAAAGAATCAAAACAATGATTTCTAAATTCATTATTTGTAATTTTATTTTGATTACTTTCCTTCGCATGAACAAAACACATGTAATCATATTTACAAAACAAGTCCTTACATGTAACTAATAATGCTGTATTATCTCGACCTCTATTTTGCTGATTTCTGTATATGATTTTATTTTTTATATTTTTAAAGATTTTTTTTATTTTTTCTTGAATTAAAAGTTCAGTAGTTACAATACAAATATCAATTTCCTTCGGTATGTTTAATGCATACTCATAACAATAATCTATAAGATTTTCTGGATAAATGTACATTACTACAGCAGACTTTGATTTATTTTTAACTTTATCATTTAGCGTAGATGTCGATAAAATATAATCAGCACAAAAAGCCTCATTAAATAATTTATAATCATTTCTAGATATAAAATCTTGCAAAATAATATCAAAATCATATTCTTTGTTTTGTTTTAAATAACTATAGATATTTTTTAACTTCAAATTACAAAAATCATAAGCTCCTTGCTTCAAAAAATTATTATGCAAAAACGGTAATCGATTTTTTAGTATATTAATATCAAAATCAAATGGATTACTAAAACAATATATAGGATTGGTATCTAAATTATCCTTTTTAAAAACTAAAAAGGATTTGTTTTTAAAGAATACATCGTCAATACTCCAAAAAGAAACCTTTTCCATTTTTTTAAATATTAGTTCCATATCAAAAAAAGGACCATAAAACATATCATTAGCAATAATATATTCATCAAAATCTTTATTATCATTTATTGCATCTTCAATTGATGCATAAAAATTTTCTATATCTTTATATTCAAGGAAATCTTGATTACTACCAAAGAATACAATCTTTTGAACGTATTTTTTCATTTTCCCAAGAAAAAATTGCACATTTAAAGAATATTTTTCTGCTGTATATATTAAAATTCGTTTTTTAGTATTCATTTATAATCAATCTTAAGTTATAATTTTACATTATAACACCTATTTGAATTTATATTAATAAGCATATATACTCAAATTAAGATATAAATTACAATTTTGTTATATATGTGGTATTCATATTAAATTTATACAGAAGAACATATGAAAGAAAAAATTTTAATAACTGGTATAGCTGGCTTATTTGGAAGCAACATTTCACGTTACTTTCTAAAAAAAAATTACAATGTTGTTGGTATAGACAATCTTTTTGGCGGATATAAAGAAAATATTCCAGAAAATGCTATATTTTACAATGAAGACTTAAAAAACTCAAAAAATATTGATAATATTATAAAAAAAGAAAAGCCAGACTACATTTTACATTTTGCTGCGTACGCTGCAGAAGGTCTAAGCCATTATATTAGGAATTATAATTATCAAAATAACTTAATTTCTACAGTAAATATTATTAATGCAGCAATTAATAATAATACAAATAAAGTTATTTTCACCTCTTCTATGGCTGTATATGGAGATGCAAATGAGCCACCATTTACAGAAAACATGAAACCACTACCTGTTGATCCTTATGGAATTGCAAAATATGCTTCTGAACTTGATTTTAATAATGCACAAAAACACTTTGGACTAAACTATTCAATAATAAGACCACACAATGTAATTGGTAAATATCAAAATATTTGGGATAAATATAGAAATGTTATCGGAATTTGGATCAGACAAATGTTGGAGAAAAAACCACTTACAGTCTATGGTGATGGTTTGCAAAAAAGGGCATTTTCAGACATTTTATATTATAGTTATCCAATTGAAAAATTATTATATGAACATTCTGGGGAAATATTCAATTTAGGTTCTGATAATTATTTAACAATATTAGACGCACTGAATATATTTAGAAAATGTGCAAAAAAATACGAATTTGAAACAAATATTAATTTCCTAGAAGAAAGAAATGAAGTTAAAAATGCATATTGTGATCATACAAAAGCGAAAACACAGTTAAACTTCAATGATAATACCGATTTGGAAAAAACCATTTTAGAAATGATTGATTGGTCAATAAAACAACCTAAACGTCAGACAAAAATTATGGACTATGAAATAGAAAAAAATTTATACTCTTATTGGAAAAATAATCAACTGGAGAATAAATGAAAACAGTATTTATTTTTCCCCCAGTATGGTCAAAAAAAGCACCTTCTAGTGGAATTACTTCTATATCTGGTTATTTAAAAGAAAATGGCTACCAAACAAAAATTTTTGATTTGAATAACGAATTCTATTTTGAAAATCTTACAGATGAAAAATACAATCAAGCATACAATTTTGTACAAACTATCTTATCAAAAAAAGATTTAACAGAAACTGAAATAGAAATCATAAAATATTATAAAGAAAACAAAAAAATAATTAATTTTATGAAAAATAAAATTAATTATTCCGTTCATACAATGCAATCTGAAAATTTTTATAATAAAAAGAAATTCAAAATAGCAGCATTTATTATTGGGCACGCAATAGAATTTATTTCATTACAACATTTCCCTTTTATTATTATTGATGAAAAGATTGAAAATAGAAAAAAAGAATACAACTACGAAGATTATAAAACAGAAGCAACTAACCCTAAAAATATGTTTTTCTGCTTTATGGATGAAAAAGCGTCAAAAATAGTTAACGAAAATCCACAATATATCGGTATTTCAATAAATTTTGAAGGACAAATGCTCGCTGGATTAACACTTGCCTACATATTAAAAAAGAAATACAACAAACAAGTTATATTAGGAGGCACCCACATTACACGTTCTATTGAAAATATAAAAAATGATAGTTCTCTTTTTGATAATTTTGCTGATTTTGTAATTATTAACAACGGAGAAATCCCTTTCCTAAAACTGTTACAACAAGCAGAAAAAAAATGCAAATTAGAAGATATTCCCAATTTAATATACAAAGTAGGAAACGAAATTAAAATCAATAAACTTTCATATGAAAAGCCAGATATTGAATTTCCCCAAGATTTTGACCATACAATTAAAAATAAATACTTCTTACCAGAAACTGTATTTCCTTTGTCTATATCACAAGGATGCTATTGGGGACAATGTAAATTCTGTGATTTCAGAATGGTTCAATATACCCAAAGAAATATTGAAGCAGTTATTAATGAAATAAAAATTTTAAAAGAAAAATATAATGCAAAATTTTTCTTCCTAACTGATTCTGCATTATCCCCACAAATCGCAAAATTATTCGCAAAAAGATTAATAGAAGAAAAAATAAACATTAAATGGGCAACATTTTTGCGATTTGAAGAAGCTTTTGATAAAAAACTTCTATTCTACTTGTATAAATCTGGTTTAAGGTTGGTAGCTTGGGGATTAGAATCTGCCTCTCAAAAAATTCTTAACACTATGAATAAAGGAATTAATATTAATACTGCAAAACGTATATTAAAAGATGCCTATAATATAGGAATTATAAATAGAATTAGTGTTCTTTATTTATTCCCAAGTGAAACTTATTCTGATTTTTGTGAAACGATAAACTTTCTAGAAAAAAATAAAAAATATATTTTTCACATATCATTTCACAGATATATACTGAAAAAATATTCATATATATTTGAACATATGGATGAATTTAACATTCATCTTACAACAGATGCCACAAAGTTTGAGTATCACATTTACGAGTTAGGTCTTCAATATAATGAAGAAGATTACATAAATAGAATAAATCAGATAAAAAGAAATAGACATATTTCTTACATTACTTCTGAAGAAACACTTCTATACGCTTCATACAAACAAAATTTTTTCTCTAATATACTAAGAAAAATTACTTATTAATTTTTACCTTATTATTTCTTTATAAACTTCTTTATAGACTTTTGCGCTTTTATCCCAACAGAAGTCAGCTTTCATTGCGTTTTTAACCAATTTTTTCCATTCTTTTTTATTTTTATAGGTTTCTATTGCATATTTAATAGAGCCTAGCATTTCATGAGCATTATAGTTATAGAATTTAAAACCAGTTGCTCCTTCACTTGGATACGCATTAACTGTATTATCTAAACCACCAGTTGCTCTTACAATAGGAATTGTTCCATATTTAAGTGCTATTAATTGTGATAAGCCACAAGGTTCAAATCTTGATGGCATTAAAAACATATCGGCACCAGCATAGATTTTATTACATAAATCAGCTCTATATTCTATTCTTGAACGGATGTTTTTAGAGTTATAACTTAGCCAAGTAAAGAAGTCTTCATAACGTTTTTCACCAGTACCTAGAACAATAATATCAGCTTCTAAATCCATCAAATCTCGTTCAACAGCTTTTAATAAATCAATACCCTTTTGTTCTACTAATCTTGAAATAATTGCGATTAATGGTCTATCTTTTTTATACTCTAACCAATAATTTTCAACTATTTCTTTTTTACATTTTTCTTTATTCGCAAGCTTAGTTGCAGAATAATTATAAGAAATTAATTTATCAGTTTCTGGATTTAACTCATTATAATCAATGCCGTTTAGAATACCTTTTAACTTATGTTTGTTATTATTTAAAGTCCAATCTAAACCTTCACCATATTCAAAAGATAAAATTTCTTCTGCATATTTTGGAGAAACAGCAATAACTTTATCTGCATAATTAATTGCACCCTTCATCCAAATTAAAGCGCCAAAGTGTTCTAGTCCGTGTTCGTGGAATACTTCATCTTTATTCAAGCCAGAAAAATCCAAAATTTCTTTAAAATATTGTCCTTGATATGCTAGGTTATGGATTGAAAAAACAGTTTTAGTATTTTTATAAAACTCATCATTTTTATATGATGTTTTTATCCAAGTAGGGATCATTGATGTATGCCAGTCGTTACAATGAATAACATCAGGTTTAAAATTTAACAATCTAGCATATTCTAAAATAGCCTTTGAAAAAGTAATAAATCTTTCTTGTTCATACCAAGTATCAATAAACGCTGGATACACGCAATCAAAACAAGAAAAGAATTTTGGATTATCAATAAAAAATACATTTATATTTGTATCTGGCAATTTACACATTTTAAGGTTGAATATGTATTCAGAAGTATAACCAAATTTTAAACGTAATTGAGAATTTGGGATTTCTCGAATATCGTATTTCTTTTGGTCAATACTGCCAATAAGTGGCGTAAATATTGCCATTTCCATATCATCTGCTTCTAAATATTTTGGTAATGAACCCATTACATCTGCTAAACCACCAACTTTTGTAAATGGTGCT
This sequence comes from Candidatus Gastranaerophilales bacterium, assembly GCA_017467305.1. GTDB lineage: Bacteria > Cyanobacteriota > Vampirovibrionia > Gastranaerophilales > Gastranaerophilaceae > Avigastranaerophilus. The sequence continues at coordinate 12,794 of JAFTSM010000074.1, read as the reverse complement.
AATTCAAATGTTGCAAATAATACTTTCATAATACGCCTCTTTATACCATTCTAGATAAAAATTCTAACGAATATTTAAGAATATCTTCAGTCTTTACACAATCTTTTTTATAGTTTAAAACTTCTTTTATTGCTGCTTTTGCTTCATTTGCAGAATAACCTAAAGATACCAATACACTTTGAACTTCAACTATAGCTTCAGTTTCTACTTCTTTTGAAGTTTCAATATCAGATACATCAACTGGAGTTACATTAGACCAATTAATTAACTTATCTTTTAACTCAATGATAATTTTTTGAGCTACTTTTGCCCCAACTCCCTTTGCACGAGAGAGTTCTTTTGCATCTTCTCTAATCATAATATCGATTAATTCAGCAATTGAAAATTCATCTAATATCAAAACTGCAAGTTTAACACCAATACCAGATACACTTTGAAGGACATTAAAAATATCACGTTCTTCTTTAGTTGTAAAACCAGTTAAACTCATTGAATCTTCTTTATGACTTAAAGAAACATATATTTTAACCTCTGTGTTTTCTTCAAGCTTTTCAATAGTTCTTTTGCCAGTTGAAATACAATAACCAACATTATTTACTTCAACAACAATGTGAGTTCCTCTATATGAATTTAATTGTTTAGAAACAAGATGTCCTTTTAAATAGTCGTACATTATTAATTTTCTTTCAGTTTATTATATGTATCTATTGCCTTTTGATATTCCTTTTCATTATTTAGGTTTTTATAAGCATATGCTAAATTATAGTAAAAGTCTGCAACATCAGATTTTAATTTTATAGCTTTTTTGAAAGCACTTACCGCTTCTTTGTACTCTTTTTGTCCAAGATATGCACAACCCAAATTATAATAATAATAAGGGAAATCCTTTTTGTATTTAATAGCCAACTTGTATTCTTTTATTGCAGAATTGTATTTTTTTTCTTTTAAATATATGTTAGCCAAATTGTAATGTGCTTTATCAAACTCTGGATTTAAAATAATTGCTTTTTGCAAAAAGAAAGAAGCATTTGTATCATTATTAAAATCTTGTGAGATATTTCCTAACAAGTACCAAATTTCATAGTCACGTTCACTCTCAGTTAATTTAGAAATCATATTATAAGCTTCTTCTAATTGATTTGAATTATACAAAGCAATAATTTGTTTTTTTGTTTCCTCAATTGGCTGTGCAGAAAAAGAACTATTCACAGAAAATACAAAACCCAAAATTAAAATAAATAAATTTAAAAATTTCTTCATAATCTACCCAAGAATTATTATAGTTTAATTATAAAAATCTTTCTATTATCAGTAATTTAAAATGTAAAAAATTATAACATTTCGCCATTTTTGATTAATTAAAAGAAAGAAAATAACTTTATTATAATATAGTACTATATACACACGGGCAGATATGATTAGTTTAGATTTAGATTTATCGTTTTTAAGTAGTCAATACAATATTGGCTCTTCTGCTATACAACAATACCAAAAGCAGAATATGACGATTACCGAAATCATGGAAACAGAAGCTTCTAAAGGTAACTCTAGAGCTGCTGAATTTATGATGAGGATTACATCTAATCCACAAGAGCTTGCTGAACTATTCCAGCTCGTTAATCCAAAAAATAGATATTTAATTCTTGCGCATATGAATGAACAAGATTTAATGATGGTTATGCAATTCTTAAAGCCCGAAGAATTGATACTTGGAATGAGTGTATTTACTCAAGAATCACTTGTGCAATTGATGATGGAACTGCCCCCAGAAACACTTGCGACAGTTGTTTTGAGCAAAATGGATTCAAACAAGTTTTTAAATTCTATTCCAGAAGAGTATATGAATCAATTTTTGCAATCTGATAAAATTGATAGAGGTATGCTAATGGAAGCACTAGAGAACATTGATGACAATGAACTCCAAAAAATGATGGAAGCATACTCTGGTCAACCTTGCTATGAAAATGGCGACTCAATAAGAGAACAAATGGGTTCGATGAAAGATGATGACCTTATGAAAGCAATAATGTCATTTGAACCAGAAGGCAAAAAACAATTGATAAATAATCTCTTAGTAGAAAAACCAGAATTATTTGAAGAATTTTCACCAGAGGCAATGACTCATCCATTTAAGTCAATGCAGAAAGAAGAAATTCTAAAATCATTATTAGTTCTAGATACAAAAGAAATGCTTCCAATGGTTCAAGAATTACCGCAAGATATAATGGCTCTTGTTGCAACCCAAATCGACCCGCAAGTATTTTCAGAAATACTTTGTAGAGATTTTGCAGATGTCATCGCTAAATGTGGAATTTAAGATATTATTTAAAATCTAATTTAGTATCTCCAACTACTTCAAATTCTGGAATTTTAATATCAAATTTTCCATCGGTAAAATTAATTAATGAGTTTGTACCTTTTAAATCATTAATTCTTGCACATCTTTTTGCAAGCTGTGATATTTGCGCATTTGTTAAGTCTGGATACTGTGCAAGAAGAAAACTTGTCAAACTAATTTTTTCAGAAGTTTTATTTCCGTGCTCATCATACTCAGTTGCCTCAACAGAACCATCAACTGTTGTATGCTCTTCTTCTTTTATCTCACCGTTAGTATGGTATTTGTACCTATATGACTCACTACTTGCAATACCATTATTCATTGTAACAATAGTTGTATCAGTTAAAACACCTTGATTATAATTTTCAACTGTTGTTTCAGCACCTTCTTCTATTGTTTTTGAAACAATATGAGTATCTGGTACTTCTCTATCTAATTCAACATCATACTCATAAGATGTTCTTGATTTTTCAACATCTTTAGCATCATAAGTAACAGATAAAATTTTATTTGTGTACTCATCTAATGTTGTAACAACTGTCTTTTCTTGAGTCTTTTTATCTGCACCATAATAATCAACAGTTCTTACAACATTTCCATCTTCATCTTTTTTCTGATATTCATATTCAACATAACTTTTTACATTTTCATTTTCATCATAAAAAGTTCTTGTTGCCCACATCTGGCTAGCTGGACGAGTATCACCATAAACATCTTTTTGAGTTTGAACAGAATCGGTTTGTTCACTATGTAACTTTCCATCACGAGTATCTACTGATTTTACAAGCTTACCAGAATCATCTCGTTCGTATTCGCGAAGCTGGTTATTCTCGCAGAATAACTTTGATTCTGATTTACCATTTCTATCATATTTAAGAAGATATTCTGGCATACCATCAGAATTCATTGCAACACGTTTTGATTTTTTCCATTAGCATATTCAGTAAAATACGTATTAGAACTACCATCGGATGTTAATTTTGCAACTACTTTTCCATCTTTATCAAACCAACAATATGTTCCATCTACGTTTTTTATAGAGACAGAACCAGTTTTTAAATTTTCTGTATATGAAGTACCATTCGGGTTAAACGTTGTTTTACTTGTTGCTACTTTTTCACCATTTTTAAAATCATATACTACTTTATCTTTGCCACCTAAATCATTTGTTTTTTCTTCCATAAATACATCTAGATTACCATTTTTTATCATAATTAGAAATTACAACTGTACCATCATTTTTTACTGTAGTTGTTTGAGTTCCAGTAAATATTTTTTTAGATGTTGCATTATAAAAGGATTTGTAAGAATCCCAATAACTTTTATACGTATTAGCACTATCGCTGCCAAATGCAGCTTTAAATTCTTCTTCAGAAATAGCACCATCTTTATTTTTATCAATTCTTGCTAATTCTTTTTACTTAAACCATCTGTATAATCAAAATCTTCTATTTTTTGATTTACGGCAACTCTCTCATCAGAACCAAATTGTTGACGTTTTTTCAAATCAAATGCCGCATAATTTATAGAATCAATAAAAGCTCCTTTTCGCGAATTATTCAATTATTATCGGCACTCTAGAAATATTCTTTATGTTTTGTAAACAAATGTTACAAATCAAAGAAACAAAGCAATATATCCTCTTGTATATACTTTATATATATAAGAGGAAGCATACATGCAATATAAACAGATTGATTGTAAAATTAAAGAAATTTATTTTAACGCTAGACCATTAAAAGAAGAAGCCGAAGTTATAGAATCACGTTTCGTCTTTTGGAACTCACTAAATAACCTAGCAATTAATAATATGGCAATACAACAAATAAGAATGGCATAAGAAGTTACTTCAAATGCCATTTTTCTTTTAATTCTTTTATTGTTCCGTCTTTTTTCATACGTGTAATAATATCATCAAGAGTTATTTTTAAGGTTTTATCCTCGTACTGTTTTATACCAATTGCGTATGGTTCCCTAGATATCCTTGTTTTGATGAGTCTATAACCTTGGTTATCAATCATATAACCAGCTAAAATAACATCGTCATCACTTAAAGCATCACCTTTTCCTTCTTGCAATGCTTGAAAAGCTTCATGGTGTGATTTATAGCCAATCATTTTTGTTGTTGGCAAAATTCTTCTTATATTCTTTTCAGCAGTAGAACCCAATGAAATTATAATTGTTTTTCTTTTTAAGTCACCAAAACTATATATATCACTGTCTTCCCTTACCATTGCTGTTTGACCAGCTATATAATATGGTATTGAGAAATCAATCAAATACTGACGTTGAGGAGTTATAGACATTGTCGCAATTGCCATATCAACTTGACCAGAAGTAATAGCTTCAATTCTATTACTTGAATCTATACTTACAAATTTTATTTTTCTTTCACTACCTAATAAATCTTTTGCAATATACCTTGCAACATCTACATCAAAACCCTCATAATCACCAGATGTATTACTTATAAAACCAAAAGGTTTAGAATCAGTTTTAACACCTACAACAAGAACATCTCTATCCAAAATTTGTTCCAAAGCATTTTTTTCAGGCTTCTTACCACAACCAGTAAGAAAAACTAAAGACAATATTAACAAACAAATAAGCTTTTTCATTTATGCTTCTACTTTCTTTTTTGCTAATAATCTATTATATACTCTAGAATTAATTTCGCCACCAACTAAGATTATCAACGATGTGTAATATAGCCAAACCATTAAAATAGCTACAGCACCAATTGTACCATATACTTTATTGTATGCGTTAATATTACTCAAATACAATGAGAAGCACCAAGAACCCAACATCCAAAAAAAGCTAAAGAACAAAGTTCCTGGTAGAACACTTTTAAATTTCATTTTCTCATTACCTTCAATACAAGGTAAAATATAATAATTTCCTATAGCACAAAAAGCTAGTGCAAAGTACGAAACAGGCCATCTAACCATAGCAATAATATCAATAGTTAATTGAGATAACGCTGTATATTCAATCATAAAATTCAAAAATACTTTACCTAAAACAATTAGATTAATTGCTAGAAATAAAGCTAAAGAATTCATAAATACCATTAAGACAGAAAGAACTCTAGTAAAGATAAAACTACGAGTTTCTTCTATAGCATAAGCTTTATTTAAGCCCTTTATAATTACAGCAATTGCGTTTGAAGAGAGCCAAATGGTTATACACAGACCAAAAATAGCAATCAAAGTACCTTGATTGAATATCATCGCTTCTTCTAAAGTATTCAATATCAAGCCAGAAACATCTTTTGGCGCAACATTAGTAATAAAAGTCAAAATAGGAGTAATTAAAGTTTTCTTTCCCATCCAACCGAACAAAGCTGTTAAAAATAATAAAAACGGAAATAAACCCAAAATGAACCAAAAAGCCATTTCAGCTGCAACACCAAAGAAATCTTGGTCTATTATTTTTTTAATAAGACTTTCTATATAATTTCTCATTCTAATTCACTTTGAACACGTTTTAACAATTTATCAAATGCTATAGCGATAGGTTTCTTTATTGTGCAACCAGCCGCAAACGTATGACCACCGCCACCAAAATCAATAACGATAGGAGTTACGTCGACAGTTTTACTTCTTAAACTAACTTTTGTATAACCTTCTTTTGTTTCCTTCAATATTGCAGCAATCTCTACATTCTTTGAAGTTCTTAAAACTTCAACAATACCTTCTGTAAAATCGTCTGTTGCTCCAAATTTACTCATATCTCCTCTTGTAATTTTGGCAAAAGCAATTTTGCCACCATTATAAAAAGAAGTATTAGTCACAACATATGCTTGGAACTGAACCATAGACTGAGGCTTTGTTTCATAGCAAGCCCTAAATTCATATGTTGGAGAAACACCTAAAGATACTAAATCTGCAGCTAACATAAATGTTTCTGGTGTTGTATTTTCATATTTAAATCCACCAGTATCTGTTAATAATGAAGTATAAATACACCTTGCAACATCTGTTGGTATTTCTAAGTTCCAAGATTTAAAAATCTTATATAAAATGACTCCTACACAAGCTGCATCACCGTCAATAATATTTATATCAGCATACCCGATATTTGTTTTATGGTGGTCTATATTTACTTTGAATTTTGCGTTATCGAATAATATAGTACCAGATACCATTCTATCTTTCGAAGCAACATCAACAGCTATAGCCAAGTCATACTTTTTTGTTTTATCAATAGTTTGTACATCAATAAAACGATTAAATTCTGGCAAATATGAATACAAAGAAGGAAGTACACCTACATATGTAGAATCTACTTTCTTATTAAAATACTTTTCAATCATCAAGCTAATTGCAAGATTAGAACCTAATGTATCTCCGTCTGGACTTACATGCGAAAAAACAATAATGTTTTCCGCTCTTTCAATTTCTGCCCTAAGCTGTAAAAATATATTTTCCATACTCTCTTTATTCATAATAAAAATTATACAATAAAAATTTTATTAAGGGGAAAATGTTTACGGTTTAATTAAAACTTTTAAAGCTTCTCCATTCATATGTTTAATCAAACCTTCTTCAGTACGTTCTAAAGGAAGTGTTTCAGTAATTAATTTTTCTACTGGAAGATTTTCTTCATAAATTAATCTTAATGCTTCTCTAAAATATAATGGTGTGTGGTGAAATATACTTAAAACTTTAATTTCATCGTAGTGAAGACGTCTTGTATCAATTGAGATTGAAGTTCCAGATTTACATCCACCAAACAAATGTACCGTGCCACCTTTTCTTACAAAAGTGAACATTCTCTCCCATATTTCAGGCAATCCAACACATTCTACAGCTACATCAAGACCTTTCTTTCCTTCTGAAAAATCTATAAAAATTTTCTCTGGATTTTTATATTTTGTTAAATCAATTACTTCATCAGCACCACCAAATTCTTTTGCCATTTTTAATTTTAGTGGATTTCTTCCAGCGGCAATAACTCTTGCACCTTTTAGTTTTGCAAGTTTTACGAACATTAGACCAATAGGTCCAAGTCCAGTAACACCGACTGTTTGACCAGCTTTTATTCCCGTCTTTTCTACACCATGAACAACATTTGCTAAAGGTTCACAAAATGCAGCTCGTTCAAACGTTAAATCATCTGACAAGTGTAATAAATTTCTTTTGACAATTGCTTTAGGGACATTTATATATTCTGCATAAGCGCCATTTAAAAACTCTAATTTTTCACATAAATTATGTTCTCCACGCTTGCAGAAAAAACATTCTCCACAAGGTGCAGAATTAGCAGCAACAACTCTATCACCAACATTAAAGCCAACAACATTTTTCCCAATTTTTGTAATAATTCCAGAAAATTCATGACCAAAACCAGAAGGTATTTTTTTTATCAATACTGGATGACCACGTCTATATGTTTTAACATCAGTACCACAAGTTAAGGCAGCCATAATCTTAATTTGAACTTCACCTTCTCGTGGGTCATTAATATCAACTTCCTCATATTTAATGTTTAATGGTTCATAAAATTGTATTGCTTTCATTTTCATAATTTTATGTATGCCTTCATTATTTTATTTGATGTTGTATCTTCAATAGCTTCATTTATATTTTCTAACGAATATACAGAAGATAGACCAACAACATTAACTCTACCTTCTTCTATCAATCTCATAGAGTCTTCTAAATCCATTGGTGAAGGAGAATAGCTCCCCAAAACAGTTAACTCACGATAATATATATCGTTATTTTTAAAGCCATTTTCGTCCTTTACACTTGAAAAAACAACAATTGTTGCACCGTCACGTGCAACTTTAGTTGCAAAATCAAGTGTTTGAGAAGCACCAGCAGTTAGAAATACAGTATCAAAACCTAATGGCGCAACTTTTTTCATCTCTGCCATTGCTACTTGTTCATCTTGCATATGAAAGGATTTATCAAAACCAAACTTTTCAGATAAACATACTCTCTCATACAATAAATCACAACCAAAAACTTGGTTACCAAAGGCTTTCACCGTTTCTCCCATTAAGATACCAATAGAGCCTAAACCCAATATCAAGCTTTTAGAGTTATCATACATCCTAGACCTTTTAACGGCACGTATACAACATGCTAATGGTTCTAAAAACGATGCTTCAATCTCTGATATATTTGAATTCACAGCAAATACAGTGTTATGCAAATGTTCTTCTGAAACATATATGTACTCAGCAAAACCACCAGGACGTATATTGGTAGCTTTAAAATGTCTACACATAGAGTAGTTTCCGCCCCAACAATATTGACAATTAAAGCAAGGAACATGATGACCAAGCGCAACCTTATCACCAACTTCAAAATTAGTTTTTGAGTTAATTTCTACAATTTCACCAACAACTTCGTGACCTAAAACATCACCAACTTTAGCAATACCACTTCTTATTTTTACAATATCACTACCGCATAAACCACAACCGATTACTTTTAATATAGCTCCTTCACCATATTCATCAAGCATTGGCTTTGGCATATCGCCTATAACAAAAAAATTATCATTACCTAGAACAGCTGCTTTCATAAATAGCCCCTTTAATGTTTCTTTGTAATTATAAATTAAATAGGAATATTTTAAAATAAATTATTACTTTTTAGTATTTTCTTATCATAGTCTGATAATTCTGTTTTTAAAAATTTTTCAAACAAATCAGGTCTTTTTTGTTTTGTAACAATAAATTGTTGAACCCTACGCCACTCTTTGATTTTTTCATGGTTTCCATTCAACAAAACTTCTGGAACTTGAAGTCCCATATATTCTCTCGGCTTTGTATAATGTGGATGTTCTAATAATCCGTCATAATGAGAATCGTACTCTGATGACTCATCGTCACCCAAAACACCTTTTAAAAGTCTTGTAACACTATCTAAAATACATAATGCAGGAAATTCACCACCAGTCATTACAAAATCCCCAATAGAAACTTCCATTGCGTTGGATTTATCTATTATTCTTTGGTCAAAACCTTCATAATGTCCACAAATAATTATTAATTGTTCTTTTTTAGCAAATTCTTTTGCCATTTCTTGATTAAAAACTTTACCTTGCGGTGACATTATAATTGTTTGTATATTTTCTTTCTTTTCAATAGAAGCCAAAGCATCAAGATACGGCTGGCAAGCTAATAACATACCAGCACCACCACCATAAGGAGTATCATCAACCTTTTTATGCTTATCTAAGGAAAAGTCACGCGGATTAATTGCATTTATCTCAATCTGATTTTGAGAAATTGCACGCTTTAAAATGCTAAAATCACAAGCATTTATAATTGCTTCTGGGAATAATGTAAGGACATCAAACCTCAACTTATCAGCCCCGCAATATTATTTACAACAACCTTACGACCTTTTAAATCAACAACAGGGACAATTTCTTTAACAAAAGGAACTAAATGTTCTTTGCCATTACCGTCTTTAACAGATAATAAATCATTTGCTAAATTTTCACCAACAGCTGTTATTACACCAATACAGCTACCGTCTTCATCATAAACATCCATTCCGATTAAATCGCTGATTAAATACTCATCATTATCAAGATTTTCTTCTACTTCTGTTCTTGAAAGATATAAATCACAACCTTTAAATTCTTCAACATCATTTACTGTTTGGAACTCTTTGAATTTAACAATTGCAAATTGCTTATGGAACCTAACAGCAGAAACATTGAGCTCCTTATACTCATTATTTTTTTTAACAAAGACTTTTTCTAATGCTTCAATCTGCTTTTCTCTACCTTTAGAAAAGCCTAATTTAGCATCACCTTTTATCCCGTGAAAATTTAAGATTTTTGCAACAGAAATTAATTCTTCACTCATAATTAGTTAGTTCTTTTTATATTCAGCTGGAGCATCTTCTCTTTCTTGGTTCCATCTATCCAAGCCCATTTGCTTTCTGATTAAACCAATACCAACGTGAACTCTCCATTCATCCATTCTCAATTGAGCCGCAATAATTTTATGACAACCTATTGGTGGCAATGGCAACAATGGTTCATATAAATTTTTGATAGCAAATAACTGATCTGGTGATACAGCCAATTTGCGTTTTGGGAACGGTAATTTAGGAAGCATTAATTTTTGTCTTACTAAATTAATACCAAAGAATACTTTTCTTGGCTCTAAACCAATCGCTTGTCCAATGATTTCATGTACATCTGGGTTAGGTAAAGGAAGAGCCTTTTTGTATAAAATTTCAATTTGTTCAATTTGTTCTTTAGAAACAAGTAATTGTTTTTGTTGCTTTGGTGGACGTTGTGGTCTACCACCTTGAGGACGTGGTCTAAAGCCACCTTGAGGTCTTCCACCACCTTGAGGACGTGGTCTAAAACTACCACCTTGCGGTCTTTGGTATCCGCCAGATTGATTTCTATCATTACGATATCCACCACCTTGTGGTCTTTGATATCCTCCTTGACCTCTGTCATTACGGTATCCACCACCGTTGTTATATCTTTGACCGCCACCATTTCTGTTATATTGTGGTCTATCACCACCACGGTCATTTCTATCATAGCTTTTGTATCTTCTTTCTTCTCTTGGTTCATCACTACCAAAAGAATATGAATTTCTTTGTGGGGCTTCTGATTGTTGAGAAGTTGAAGCATTTGCAGCTTCATTTGAAAGTTCTTCTGTATACTTTTTATCTGAATACAAGCAATTTGGACAAATTACTCTTTTCGGATTTTTTGTTTCGAACTCTGTACCACACTTAATACACTTATTTACGTACATTTTTAAATGCCCCTTTTTGTTAAGAGCTAATTGCTCTATCTCTCTCCTGTAACAGGATTCTTTTTACTTACCATAATTCACAATGTTGATTAGATTTTGGCTCTACCTAAGTTAACAAATAATTAAAACGAAAGCATGTATGAGCCTCACTTATTATTTTATACATAAATTTACAATCTGACAAGTGTTTTAAATATATTTAAGTTACAAAAGTCAACTTATTTCTTCATCTTGGCACTTAATTGTCCACAAGCCGCATCAATATCTGCACCACGTTCTAGTCTAATTGTAACCTTTTTTCCAGATGCTTCTAGTAAATACTTGAATTTTTGAATGGCTTCTTTTGTTGGTTTTTTGTACGAGCTTTTTTCATTTTGATTATATACAATTAAATTCACGTTACTCTTTAATTTAGCGATTGCGTGTGCTAACTGTTTTGCATCATCAACAGAATCATTTACATCACGCATTAAAACATATTCAACAGTAACTCTTCTGCCAGTTGTATCAGTGTATTTTCTTAGGGTCGATATTAACTCATCATATTTATACTTTTTAGCTACCGGCATTATTTCTTGACGTTTTTCTTGATTTGGTGCGTGAAGAGAAATTGCTAAAGTTGATTGAAAATCTAATTCTGCGAGTTTATTAATTTGTGGAATCAACCCACAAGTAGAAACTGTAATTCTTCTAGCACCAATTTGAAAATGTTCTCTAAAAACTTTTATAGAACCAATTAAATTATCAAAGTTAAGTAATGGTTCACCTTGCCCCATATAAACAATATTTGTTACTTTTAAGCCAGTATCAGCTTGGATTAAAAATATTTGCTGAATGATTTCATCAATTTCAAGATTTCTAACAAAACCCAATTTCGCTGTAGCGCAAAAAGTACAACCCATAGGGCAACCAACCTGAGTCGAAATACAAGCTGTTAAATTTGCACGATTATCAAAACGCATAAGAACAGCTTCGGCAAAACTACCGTCTTTTAATTCAAAGAGGAATTTCATTGTTCCATCTTTGCTAACTTGTTTATCTCTTATTGAAACAGAACAAAGTTGAGCTTTCTCTTTAAGTAACTCTCTTGCAGAAAGTGGTAAGTCTGTCATATCATCAAATGCTTTAACAGATTTCAAATAAACCCAATTATAAACTTGTTTTGCACGAAATTTAGATTGGTCATTAGCCAACATAAATTGTTCAAGTTCATTTAGATTTTTACCTACTATTTCAAATTTGTTTTCCATCTCGCAATTTATTTTAACATAAACAAGTCTTTCTATTTGTATTTAAAAATGTTCATGTTAACATGTTTCTTGAAATATAATGGTATAAGTCAAGGAGAAATAAATTGAGAACTTACGAATTATTATCAATAATTAAACCAAACATCGATTCAGAAGAATTCGATAAAGTAGTTGCAAAAATAGAAGAAACAATTGCAACATTAGAAGGAAAAGTTTTATCAACAGATAAAATGGGTCGTAAAAAATTATCATACGACATCAAAGATTACAGAGACGGCTATTTTGTAGTATTCAACTTCGAAATGGAACCAGCTCAAGTTGCTAAATTTAACAGACAATTAAGATTAAACGAAAATGTTTTAAGAATTATGCTTCTTGAAACAACAGCAACAGTTAAAGCGTAGTCAACAGTAATCGGAGAAAACAATGTCAATAGCAAAAGCAGTATTATCAG
>JAFTSM010000073.1 GCA_017467305.1 Candidatus Gastranaerophilales bacterium | reverse complement strand
TCACATACTTCACTTCGTTGTCGTATGTTTCGCACTCGCTAACCAAGTTTCACTTGTACAGAATTTCGCTGTCTTGAAATTCTTTTCGCTCGTTGCTGTCACATACTTCACTTCGTTGTCGTATGTTTCGCACTCGCTAACCAAGTTTCACTTGTACAGAATTTCGCAAAAAAAAGACCGAACGAATTCGGTCAAACAGTTTACGAGTGAGAGTGGAATATGTATAGCTTTATATTAATTGTTTGAATGTTTTTAGAATATTAACCAAATGTTTATTCTTGAGATTATATAAATCCGACCAACAAGATAACTTTTTAAAAACCCAATAATAGCAAGGCTTTTATCTTTAATATTAAGAAATATTAAGCATTTTATATATTTTATGCATACGTTTTAGCAATTTTTTATATACAAAATACTTTATATAAGTGTGAGAGATAAATCACAAAAGAGAGTAAACACAAACTTCAAATAACTTTTGAGGTATTAAGAGAGACAAAGCAAACTAAAACGACTACAAGATTGAGATGGGAATCAAGGGATAGGAAACAAAGTACGCGTACTAACTTTTTCTTTCAATCTAAAACAAAACTAAAAAAGAATTAAAATCGACCTAAAAAACATTCACATATATTTTCGTACACATACCTTACACACTTACCTTACTTACACACGATGGATAGTAAAAAATTTTTCTTTTACATTCCGAATTGTTTGGGACATTATATGTCCCTTTTTTTTGCATTTTTATAGGAATACGAATATTTACCAACCACCTAAATATAGAGAAGCAAATTTTCTAGCTTGTTCTCTTGATGTTCCACTATCAACAAGCTCTTGAATAACATCACTAACAGTAGCTGTATTACTTAGTCTACCAGCTTTCCCTATGTTATAACCTCGATTATAACCTTTTTCATAATCTTCTTTATTAATTTCAAAATCATTATTTTGCTTTCGCTGTGAGCTTGAGCCAATCAATCCATCATTTTTTCCGTGATTAAATCCAATATTATATGACTGACTATTTTTAGCAAAGCTTGGTCTTGAAATACTATATGTATTGAAATTAATTTGCATAAAATTTGCCTCCATATTGGGGCAAAAACTCAAAAATAAAAAAATTTGTCAATTAAACAACAACGTTCAAATTTTGACCACAACCTTGTTTACTACATCGTTGAGCTTCAGCCTTAATGCTTTTAGCTTCAGCAGCCACTTTGTAATCTTGGCTTGAAGGGTCATGTGGAGCCATTGCCGCTTTAATTACAGTATCTGCATGTTTTATTGTTTTATCTGGATTATTCTTATCCAACACAGGCATTAAGATATCAACGTGCCCGCCAGTTGGGATACCATTTGCATCTTTTTCTATAACAATTGAACCGCCAAACGAACCAGCAGCATTTTTATGCTTCAACTCGTGAGCATAAATTTCATTATACCTTTGCTTCGCTAGTGCTTGTTTCTGCTGGTGCATTGATGAAGAAGAGAACCCTAAGGACATTACCATATAACCACACACTCCTATTCTTACAATCGTAGTATAACTCGTTTTTTATAGTTTCTCAATCCTAAAATTAAATTATTTTAAGTTTTGTAATCAAGTTTTTATAAAAGAAAAAAATTTTAACTTAAAACTACATAAATAATGTTATAGATATATAAATGTAAAATAAAGATAGAGTCATTCTAAACGAAGTGAAGAATCGCAAAGATTTTACAATATTTTTATAATAAAAAATAAAATATTCTGCTAGATATTGTTTGTTATTATATTTGAATAAAATAAAGTCCATTTTGGAGCGGATTACGAGCAGAGGCTGGAGGGCTTGTGATGAACAAGGCCGAAGCCATTTATTGCGAGTAACCAAGCAAGATAGTAATAACATCTTATTTAAGAAACAACAAGACACGCATTGTTTGAACGAAGTGAGTTTGCGTGTCTATACTGAAATTGATGTTATCTATCCATAGAACTAGGACGCTATTTTTATTTCTTTTGATATATATTCTGGATTGCCACAAAAATCAGAGATTTTTTCGCAATGACTTATACTCATAACATTATTTATGTAATTTAAATTTTATAAACTAAAAATAAAAAGCAATTTAAAATTAAATTTTTCCTTTATAAATATACGATAATAAATGCAAAAATTAGGGCATTAAATTATTAGGTGTTTATTATAGGAGTTTATTTTATGCATACAGGTTTTGTAATGGTTCCACAAATGATTAAATCACAATCTACAGCTTTAATTATTGCAGAAGATAAAAAATTACCTATGGTTATAGAAAAAAGTTGTACCTCTTTAGCTAAATTATAGAAAATGGAAATTAATAAGATACAAAACATACAAGTACAACAAAATTCATCCCAACAAAAACAAACTAGGGTTAATTTGGAGTTGCCAAATGATTCTGTATCTTTTTCAACAAAACAAAAAAACAACCAAAAATCTCCAACGTTTTGGGGTAGGCTTAAATCTGCTTTTAAGGCAACAAAGAAAGAAAACACAAATTACAATTCCGTAAGCAAAGGTTTTGAAGAACATTTTTACACGATAAAAGATTCTATTGTAAGTGAAATTTCACTAACTTCAAAACAAAAGAAAATTTTAGATAAAAAAATAAAAGATTTTGAAGAGTATAAAGCTAGTCTTAGTACTACTCAACTTGCTGAATTAGAAAAAAATAAGCACGGATTACTTGATTTTTCAATTAAATACGGAGTACCAGAAACAAGTTTAAAAGCATATAATAACTTCTTATCTCGTTATGAGGCTTTTAAATCTGGTGATTATACCGGAATTACAAATGAAGAGTTAGCCCAACTTCTTTATTATACAGATACTACCGATTTAATTAGCGATAAAAAAATAGGTAGTTTTGCACAAGGTAGAACTGGAGATTGTTGGTTTTTATCAATGCTTGGTAATTATGCTTCAACAAAAGATGGCGAAGAAAATATAGCTAAAAGAATTTCAAACCCAGATGCAAATGGAACGTACACTGTTACGTTTGATGACCCATTTAATCCAGAAATAAAGAGAGAATACAAAGTCACACAAAAAGATTTACAAGACTACGACTTGCTTCAAGAAGATACCTATTTTTCTGCTGGTGATTTAGATGTAAGAATTTTAGAAGTAGCAACTGGCAAAATGCTAAACAATTACATCTTACAAATGGATAAATTTTCAATATATAAAGAAATGGCGGATGAAGATGAATATATTTTTGCCCCATTTGAACAAGAGAGAAAAGAATATTCTCCGTCAACGTCAATTGCTGAAGGTTATTTAGAAAAACAACTATTAGTACATCGTTCTTTAGGCTACAAATCAAATGTTGTGCAATATATTACTAAACCAGATATCATGCCAGAATATCATCCTTTGGTTGATTATTCATCTCAAGAATTTTTAGATAGCACAAATGCTAAAATATATTCAATAGAAATGACATTAGAAGAAAAAGATGGTTCTTTTGAATTTATACCGATAGTTAATGTTACAGATTATCAATCACTATCTGATGTTATAAAACAAAATGATTTTAAAGCTTCAGAATTAACAGTTGGTAGTTCTGATGTGGATTATTCAAAAGATGATAAAGAGAATAGGTATATTTCAACTGGGCACGTATACAACTTAATGGGTTTAAATCAAGATGGTAGTTTGACTGTAAATGACCCGTATAACTCCGCATATCCACATACAATATCAAATCAAGATTTTGAAATAGTATTTAATAAGATTACCCATATTTCAACAAAATAAATTTATATCATTAGCAAAAAGAGAGGAATGTTTCCTCTCTTTTTCTTCAGCCTTTTTCTTATTTTTCTAGTGGAATTGTTCTAGGTTGAGGTGGGATGTGATATTCACCTCTTTCCTTTCTCATTTTTTCAAATTCTGCTTTACGTTTTTGCATTTCTTTTTCTTGTTCTTCTTGTATTTTAGAAAACTCTTTCTTTTGCTTTTCAGTTAAAAGAGATTCAAAGTTTTTCATATTTGCTTCTCTAACACTATCTGCTTTTTCTTTTAATCCCTTCATTTGAGTTTGAAGTTCTTCCTTTTTAGCTTGTTTTTCTTCTGGTGTCAGAGTCGCATCAAAATCTACCATTTTCATAGCGTGTCTTTTTGCCTTCATCTCTTCAAAAACTGGTTTCATAAGTTTTCTATCTTTTACCCTATTTTCTTCAATCTGTTTTTTTTGTTCATTAGATAAATTTAAACGTTTTTCAAATTCAGCTTTTTTAGCCTCCATTTCTTCTTTTGAAGGATGATGATGTCTTTTTTGAGCAAAATTATGATGAGATGGTTTAAAATCAGGTTTCATTCCAGCTTCTTCCATAGGTGGTCTTTCTTGTGGCATAACATCTTCAGCAAAACTTATGTTATTACACACTAAAAAAGCAGACACTACAACTAAACTAACCATTAGGTGTTTATACATTTTAATCTCCTTTCAGATTAAATTAAATCTTCTAACAAAATGCTAAGCTCTTTTCTCGCATTAAATAATCTAGAACGCACTGTTCCGACTGGAACCTTCAATTTTTCTGATATTTCTTCATAGCTCATATCTTGCATTTCATACATAATAACGACTTCTCTAAATTTAGGTTTTAGTGTATCAATCGCATCCATTATACGTTTTTGTCTTTGTTTTCTTATAAAAGTATCTTCTATACTTTCTTTTTCATCTCTTATCTGGATTAAGTCATCTTCTTCAGTAACAGTATTTTGTGAGTGTCTAAAATAAGATGACTTCATATAGTCACGGCAAAGATTAGCTGTGATTGTACTTACCCAACTTTTAAATTTGCCGTTTTCTTTGTATTTATCTATATTTTTCCAAGTTCTGATATATACTTCTTGTTCTATATCTTCATTTTGCGAACCTGTCATACTAGAAATAATTTTTCTAATATTATTTCTGTACTGTTCTATTATTGATTTCAATATTTACCCTTTTTCCTAAATTTCCAAAAATCCATAATCATCAACTGGTAATCCCATTGTTGATACGTACGAATCTTCTACTTCCATTGTCTTAAACGTATAATCGTCATAAGCCATATATCCGGCAAATGATGCAAAGCCGACAAATACAACAAAGCAACATGCAAGCCTTTTCATTACACTTATTTTTTCTCTTCTTTTCTTTTCAAGATAAATAGGTGCAACTTCCTTTACCAAAGATGATATCTTTAAGTGTTTTTCATGCTCTTTTTGACAATCAGGACAATGCTCTAAATGTTCATTAAAAGCTTCTTCATTTCTAAAGACAAAGAAGCTTTCATATTTATTACATTTGTTCTCATTATTCATATCTTTTTTCCTCTTTCATATGTTATAACGAGATAAAATTTAAAAAGTTCATTTTTAATAATCAACTGATAAATCAGTATTTGTTATATCTAGACCATTATAAAATTCTTGGTATTTTTTTACAAATCTAGAATATGTAATTGTAGGCATAAATTGATTTAAACCAATCATAAAATTGATTGTTTGTGTATCCATATTGTATAAATCAGTTGTTGCTTCTTGGTAAATTCTCGCAATTTGCATTGATTTATCAGAATCAGAAAATTCAGATGACTGATTTATGCTATTAATTTGTTCAAGCATTTTTCTCAATTTTTCAACAGTCATTCTTGCCACATTTTTATAGTTTGCAGAAGACATTTTAAATGAGTCTAATCTATAACCAACTAAATCACTCTTATTAACAAATTCTACAAAGTCTTGATCAATCAAAGTGTTTAACTGATTAATTTTCTGGTAAATATCAGCTTCAGAATATATTGTAGCATTTACATTTTGTGCAAATGCAAACAATACTAATGCTATTGCAAATAAACAACTAAAGAATTTTCTTTCCACAATTTATCTCCTTATTTTGCAGTTCTTACAAATTCGCTAAAAGCATCTTGAACTTTGATTTGTTGTGTACTGTATTGTTGATATTGTTGAGGAGTCATTACAGATTGATATGACTTTTTCATAGCTTCTTCTAACTGTTTCTTTTGTGTTTCTAATGTTGAGATATTTCTTTCATAAGCACCAGTCAACAATGCAATTTGTTCTTTTGTTTTTGTTGTATCGGATTTTGCTTTTGCCAATTTATCTTGATAAGCCATAATTCTTGTTTCTAAAGCATCAATTTGAGTTTTATAACTAAATTGAAGTTGAGATAATTTTTGCTTTTGAACAGAAGTTAAATTTTGCAACGAATCAAATTCTTCTGCCATAACAACACAATTTGAAAATATTACTCCCAAAATAGCAAATGCTAATAAGCTTCTTTTCATCTATATTCCTCTACTTTCTAATTATAATCTGAATATTCTTTAGATTTTTCTTTCCACTCTTCTTCTTCCATACAGAAAGCGTGGTTCCAGAAACGTTCTAAAGCGTATGTTTCACGCTCTTCTCTATGTAATACGTGAACAATTACATCACCATAATCTAATAAATTCCACCTATTTTTGACATCATTTTCTTCACCAATAGGAATACGGTCAAAAGTTTCTTTCACTTTTTCTCGAACATAACCAGTTAGTGACTTAACGTGTGTTGCTGAATCTGATGAACAGATTACAAAGTAATCTGCCAAAACAGATATATTTGAAATATTTAAAATTTTAATATCTTTAGCTTGTTTATCATCAAGTACACGAGCAATCATACTTGCAAATTTATCTGATGAAACATCTTGCATATATAATCTCCATTTGTCTATGGATAGATTATAGCACACAGCTTAAACTTAAATATAATTTTTAAGATTTTTATTTACATTATTATTACGGCACAATTTTTTCAACTTGCTCATTGCACGATTTTCAATTTGTCTAATACGTTCACGTGAAACACCGTAATAACTACCAATTTCTTCTAGTGTTTTCTTTTCGCCATTATCATCTAAACCGTAACGCATAATTAAAACATTGCGTTCTTTTTCACTTAAATGATTTAACATTTTTTTGATATCAAAAAATAAATTGTCTTGAGTCACTTTTGTATCAGGTGATAGAGTTGATTCATCAACAATAAAATCAGAAAGTTTTGTATTATCATCTTTTTGATTAGCAGGTGATTCCATACTAACAGTACCTTGAGCAGACTCTATTAATTGAGTTAATTTTGATACTGGCATACCTAATTTATAAGCAATTTCATCTTTTGTTGGTGCAGTACCATTTTCAATCGTTAAGTCCATAGAAATCTTTTTAATTTTGCTCAATGTCTCAATCATATGGACTGGCAATCTAATCAAGCGTGATTTATCAGCTATAGCACGTGTTATTGCTTGCTGTATCCACCAAGTAGCATAAGTTGAAAACTTATAACCCTTAGAATAGTCGAATTTTTCAGCAGCACGCATTAGCCCCATATTACCTTCTTGAATTAAATCTAGGAATGACAAACCACGACCAATATATTTTTTAGCAATACTTACCACTAAACGTAAATTTGCATTAATTAGTTCTTTTTTTGCACGTTCGGAATTTTTTTCTTTGATTTTTTTTGCAACTTCTAATTCTTCTTCTGCACTTAAAAGTTTTATTTTACCAATTTGTTGTAAATAAATTTTAACAGAATCATCAGCAACAGCACTAGACTGAGTTTCTGGAACTTTTGGTTCTTCAACAGCCAACATTATGTCTTCATCTTCCAAAGAAAGATTAAAATTATCGTCTTGATTTTCTTCTTTTAATGAATAGTTTTCTTGTTCGTCAGACATTGTGCCTCCAATGATAAAATATTATACACCATTCCCTGATTTTTGTACTGTTTGTTTTACACTTTCATAAATAACAATACTTGCCGCATTCGCTACATTTAATGAATCAAACTCTTTTAACATTGGTATTTTTATTCTGTAATCAGCTTTTTTCAATATTGTATTCGATATGCCTTCTTTCTCAGAGCCCATAACTATTGCAAAATTCATATCGCAATAATCTATGTCATAATAATTATCTTTTGCTCTTATATCTGTTGCAATTATCCAAAAGTTGTTATCCTTTAATTTATCAACTATAGTAGATAGGCTATTAACCATAATAAGGTCTATATGATTAATTGCCCCAGCTGAAGATTTTTCAACCGTCGCATTTATAGTTGCATTTCTTCTTGAAGGGAAAATAATAGCATCAAATCCGGCACAAACAGCTGTTCTAATAATAGAACCAAAGTTATGTGGGTCTTCAACGCCATCTGTGATTATAACCTTTTTATATTGTTTTTCTTTTTCTAAAAAATCTTCAAAATCAAGATATTTGACAGGAGAAACATAGGCAATTACTCCTTGGTGAGAATAATCTTTAAATTGTGTAAACTTTTCTTTAGGAAGAAATTGAAAAATAATTCCTTTATTTCTTGCAATATCTATTATTTGAGAAACCTTGGAATTCTCCTTCATCCCTTTCATTAATATAATTTTGCTTACGCTTCTTTTGCCTTCTGTGAGTAGCTCATAGACGTTATTCCTACCAAAAACAAAATCGTTCATATCTCATCCATTTACATTTAACTGTGCACTTTTAATAATAATACACCAAATGGTATAGAAAAAAAGAGAAAATCAATCATTAAGTTTCTTGTCAAAAATGCAAATATAAAATATTATAAGTATAATATCACTATAATAATAATTAAAATGGGTTTATGTAGAATATGTTAGAGAATTTGGGATTTAAAAAGAGAACACACGTCGGTATTTCACTATCGGCAAATAACTTTATTGAGCTTGTTTGTATAGACAAAACAAGCAAGAGTGTTGTCAAATATTCGTCTGGAAATATAAAATACAATAATGCAATCAGAGAAATTATTGATTTTGATGAATTTGCAGAGGTTTTAGAAGGTCTATTCGAAGATGCGGGGTTAAATCCAAGCGAATGTGCTGTTACATTGAACTTACCTAATGTTCACTTTGGGATTACGCCAGCCGAAGGTTCTGCTGACCCAATGTACATTATTGATAACTTAAAAGATGAAATTGAAGAATTATACATCTTTAAGAGAAATGAACCAGCTATTTCATACGCAATGCTTGATAGTGCAACAAGAGGTCAAAAAAATGTTGTTTATGGTGCTGTTCAAACAAAAGTTATTGGTAAAATAATTGAAATTTTTGAAAACATACAAGCAGACCTTGTAAGAATTGATACTTCATATTCTTCTATGCTAAAAGCATTACAGTTCTGCGATAGGTTTAATCAATACACACAAAAAGGTGAACAAACATCTGTTTTATTAGTAACTCCAAATAGCTGTTGTGCCTTTTATTTACACGGTTCTTGTGTAGTAGATTGCATAGAAGAACCATTAGCTGTTAAGTCATTCTCATCGGAAGAAGTTTATTCGACTATTGCAAAAATTGCATCAAATGCGTTAGCAAAGAATTCTTCTTCATCATTATTAATCATTAGTGAAACAGATGAAGTTAATGCAGAAATTCTATCTCAAAGATTAGATTTTGCAGGAACAATAGATTGCATCAACAAAAGCTTAAATCAAAATGATAAATTTATTGATGTATCTGGCGTTGGTTCTGATATTGATGCAAATATGATTTCATATATGACTATCGAAGCTGTTGGTGCAGCTTGTGCTAACTTTGATGACTATCCATTAAATTTAAACTTCTTACCAGCAGAATTGGTAAATGAAAATATAGTTCAAGTTGCAGGAAGAGAAGTTGACTTCTTTCGCTTCATAATGATAGTAATCGGTGGAGCTATATTAATTGCATTAATTTTAGTTGCTATATTGCACTTAGGTATTAGTAGCCAAAAAAGCTCTGTTGACAGTAAGAACACAGAATACAGAGGTCAAATAGAAGTTTTTGAAAGAAGAATAAGCGAAAATAAAGCAAATACTGGAAAAAGTGTATTCCCAGTATTATCAGAGGTGTTAGAGAACAACAAATCTATTGTTAGTATATACACAGCACTTTCAACAGATATACCAGATAACATATATATCAAAAAATTTGTAACAAACTCAGAAGGCGGAATAGGAATTTTAGGTGAAGCTGAAACAGCAGAATCTGTACAAGACTTTGTTAAATCACTTAAAGAAAAAGAAGGTGATTTGATGTTGTCAAAATTATCAGTCAACTCTACAACTGACCTTGTTCCAGCAAAAATACCAAATGGTTTTACATTTGAAATAAAATCATCTTCATCTAATGTATCATTAGATTATGATTCTGATTTTCTCCCTTCAGCAAATTCAATGACAACGACAAGAGGAAATAGTGGTGAAAGAAGAGAATACGCACCACCACCATCACCAGTAATATAATAAAATAGAGGAAATTATGAATAAAAAGTTTAATCAATATGTTCCACTTATATTTCTTGCAGCAATAGTTCTTATTGGATTAATTGTGTTTATGGGCACTAAAGATACTATAACAGAGTATTCAGAAGCTAGAAATGCTGTACAAGATTACGAACGTAAAATTCAAGAAAAAGAAAAAGAAATAAATACTTTAGATACACAAATAAAACAAGAACAGATGAAATTACAATCTATAAAACCAGTGTATGAGTCTGGCATAGATTCTTCAAGCCAAAACCTTGGTATTTATGGAAATATGTTTGAAAACCTTGTAAAAAGAGCTCAAAGTAATGGTTTATTAATCCGCTCTATAGAATATAATATGACACCAGAAAATGACCCATTAATTATGGAAGGTGGAGACAGATATAATGCTTGTGAATTAAAATTCTTTTTAGTTGGAACTTATTCTCAATTACAAGGATTTTTAAGTGAAGTTAATAATAATTTTGAATATTTGGTTTATGTTTCAAAGCTTAGTGTAACTGCTTTTGAAAGAAATACAGATTACATATTAGCAAATACATCAATAACTTTATATTCAAAGAAACCAGACAGTGAAATCAAAAAATCTTCTTCAAATAGTAGAAGAGCTGCAAGAAGAGCAAGAAGATAATAATTAATCGAAATAAAAAACTACCGGTGAAAACCGGTAGTTTTTTCTGTGGCTATAAGCCACTATTACCTGCTTTTTCTAAATAGCTACAGTAAGTCTGACTCTTGCACTATATGCTAACACACGTTCTAAAGAACAACCTTTCTCTATCATCTTGAATAGATTGAAAAACAAGCTTTAAAGCGTAGCTTTTCAATCTATTCAAAATCTCACCAATATTATACTTAATCTTAAAGTTTGTTAAATACTGAGCTCACTTTGCTCCTCAGCATGACATTTTATATTATACTTTGCTGAAACTTCTGAAAACTAACCAGTATAGCAGGTTGTTTGTTTTCTTTTTATTACTTAATTTGAAATGAACATTTACTGCATTGTGCTTTAGGGTGCAATGCAATATTATTTTCCAAATCTAATAAACGAACAACCTTTGTAGTCAACTTTGATGAACAGATAGGACATCTTAAATTTTCCGTCTCTCCATCTAAAATTGCTCTTTTTACTGATTTAATATATTTATCAGTAACTGCATCATATGAAACAAGAAGAATACGTTCATATTCTTTTATATCACAAGGGTTAACCTTTAATCCTTTTGCCAACTTTTGGCGCACTGTTGCAGGTAAAAACAAGTCTTTTCCAGCTTCAATATCTTCTATTTGTTCTACTGTTAAACCAGATTTCTTAGATAAGCCTTGTACAGAGAAACCCGCTTTTTCGCGAGTTTCTCTTACATATTCAGATAATGATTTTTTTTGTTCTTCCATTATGCCTCTAATTTTGCTTTTTTAGATTCTACAATACTATTCCAAATTGAGATTGCTGAGTTTGCAAAGAAGATACTTGAATATGTACCAACTACAACACCTATAATCATCGCAAGAACAAAATCTCTAGTTGTTACACCGCCTAAGAAGTATAATGAACCAAGTGTTAACAAAGTTGTTAATGATGTATTAATACTTCTTGTTAAAGTTTGATTTACTGACGCATTAACTATCTCATCATAAGTTGCTTTTTTAGAGTAGAATTTTAAGTTTTCTCTTACACGGTCAAATACAACGATAGTGTTATTAACACTGTAACCGAGAACTGTAAGAATAGCTGTAATAAATAAGCTATCTACAGTAACACCACAGAACAAACCAAGTATTGAGAACACACCCATTACAAAGATTACATCATGTGATAACGCAAGTAGCGCAACTATTGCAAAGTCTAATTTAAATCTAACAGTAAGATATATTACGATTACTAAAAGAGCTATAGCTACAGCAATCATTGATTTAACAAATAGTTGTTTGCCTAATAATGGTCCAACTGAGTTTGTTTGAACAAGCTGTGCTTCTGGATAATCAGCAGTAACAACTTGTGAAACACCATCTATAGTTTCATTTTGACCTTCTTCTGAAAATTTAGTTTTGATAGAGATAATATTTTTAATTGTACTATCTTCATCAACTGAAGTTGGCTTTAAAACTTGGATAACAGGGTTTTCAATATTGTTATTTTGTAATTTTATTCTTAAATCACCAATCTCTTTTGTTGTTACATCTTTATCTACTGCATACTGAACAATTGTACCACCAGTAAAATCAATACCAACTAATAATGGTGAGTGGTTTGGATATACGATAGAAGAATAAATCATTGCCACAATACCCGGTAACAATAGAATTATTGTTACTATAATCCAAAGCCATCTATATTTTACTACATCTAATACTTGTTTTGTGTTAAAAACACTATATGACATTTTTATACTCCTTAATTATTAATCTAAAACTCCAAATTTTGCTTTTTCACGTTTTGTTTCAGTTGCTTCATAAGCTTCATTAATATCTGATTCTTTTAAACCAAATAATGCAGGGTATTTTAATTGATCTGTACCAAAAACTAAGTGCATAAAGTTTTTAGTAACAGTAATTGCTGAAAACATACTAACTAATACACCAATGATAAGTGTCAAAGCAAAGCCTTTAACTATATTTGAACCTGCAAAATATAGAATTAAACAAATAATAACTGTTGACATATTAGAGTCAAAAATACTTGTAAATGCTCTATCAAAACCAGAGTTAATTGCTGTAAATAATGTTCTACCAGCTTTTAATTCTTCTTTTGTTCTCTCAAAAATAAGAACGTTAGCATCAACCGCCATACCTATACTCAAAATGAAACCAGCAATACCAGCCAGAGTTAAAGTTACTGGGACTAACTTAAATATTGCAAATACAATTGCAGCATAAACGAGTAAAGCAACTGTAGCAATAACTCCAGGAACTCTGTACCAGAAAATCATAAATAGTATTACTGAAATCAAACCAATAATACCAGCCACCATACTCTTATGTAAGCTATCTGCACCAAGAGTTGGTCCAACAGTGTTTTCTTCCATAATTTTTGCTGGAACTGGAAGAGCACCTGCATTTAGTAAATCAACTATTTTCTTTGCTTCATCGTGTGAAAATTCACCAGTAATTTGAGCATTACCACCAGTAATTTCTTGTTGAACAACTGGTTCTGAAATACTATCACCGTTAAAGTAGATTGCAATTGGATAGCCCTTAAATTCTCTAGTTAATTTAGCAAATTTATTTGCCCCTTTACCATTAAATTCTAATGTAATTAACCAACGACCAGCTGCATCTGTACCTACAGCAGCTTTGTTTAAATCATCACCAGATAAACCAGAAGCTTCCCAACCTTTTGTGTTACCATTTTCATCTAGAATTGGTTTTTTAAATTCCAATTCAGCTGTTTCACCTAAAAATTCTCTTGCCAATTTTGGGTCAGAAATGTTTGGAATTTCAATTAATAAACGTCTTTCGCCCATTTGTTGAACACTAGTTTCAGAAACACCAAGAGCATTAACTCTGTTTTCTAGTGCTGATTTTAAACCATCCATCATGTCTTGGGTGATTGTTGAAATAGTCTCAGTTGTTTGCGCTTCAAGAACAATTCTTGAACCACCAACTAAATCTAGCCCTAAAGGAATAGGTTTAACTTTTATAATTACAATGGAAATGATAGTTAAAAGAACTATCGCCCAGAACATAATTATCTTATTCTTCATAAATATCCCCTACTTAACGATAATACTACTCTGATTTTATCAAAAAAACATACTCCTAGCATAAAATGCTACGTAATGTTGCAGAAAAATTTAAACAAAACAAAGGAATATTGGAATTAACCTACTGTATAATATTATTATTTCTTTTGGATAAGAGAATTAATACCAATTTGTCTTGCGGAATTAAAGCTTTTTTCGGCGTTTGTTTGCGAAATCAATGCTTCAAATTGTGCTTTTATCGAAGCTAGTTCATCAGAAGTTTTCGCCTTGGAAACTTGGGATTGCAAATCTTTTAATCTTTTTACCGTAGGTGTTTCTTTATATTGAGAATTAAAAAACTCTTTTGAAATAGAATTAGAAATATCATCAAAAAGTTTTTGAAACTGAGAAGCAAAATCAATTTGAGATGAATTTTTTTGTAATAGTGATTTTTGTAGCGACTCAATATCAATATCTTTTGCTGTTCTCTTAGCTACTTCTTTAACTTTATTAGGATGTAAATTGAGTTTAAATCCCATAATATCACTTTCTTTTCTATACATATAATAACAAAAGTGACTTAATTTAATTGCTTTGATAAAATAATAATGTTACAAAAAACAAAAGTAGACAAATGTCTATAAAAGATGTTATAATATAACGACAAATAATAGAAGGAACAAGAAATGGCAACAAAAGAAATTGAAACAGTAAATATTTCTGAAGAAAGAAAAAAAGCACTTAAAGTAGCTATTGATAAAATTGAAAAGGATTTTGGTAAAGGTTCAATTATGCGACTTGGTGATAAACCAGCAGTTGCAGTTGAAACTATCCCAACTGGTGCATTATCCTTAGACGTTGCACTTGGTATTGGCGGTGTGCCACGTGGTAGAATCATAGAAGTTTATGGACCAGAAGCAAGTGGTAAAACAACTTTAGCACAACACATCGTTGCAGAATGTCAAAAAAAAGGCGGGATTGCAGCATTCGTTGATGCAGAACACGCACTTGACCCAGAATATGCAAGAAATCTTGGTGTAAATATTGATGAATTATTAATTTCTCAACCAGATACTGGTGAACAAGCATTAGAAATCACCGAAGAACTTGTTCGTAGTGCTGCTGTTGATATTGTTGTTGTTGACTCTGTAGCAGCATTGGTTCCAAAAGATGAAATCGAAGGTGCTATGGAAGATAAACAAATGGGCTTACAAGCTCGTTTAATGTCAAAAGCGCTTAGAAAATTAACTGGTATTGTTGCAAAAACAAATACAACAGTTATTTTTATCAACCAATTAAGACAAAAAATTGGCGTTATGTATGGTAGCCCAGAAACAACAACTGGTGGTACAGCTTTAAAATACTACGCAAGTATCAGACTTGATATAAGAAAAATTGAAACTCTTAAAAAAGACGACAAAGAAATTGGTAACAGAGTAAAAGTTAAAGTTGTTAAAAATAAAGTTGCTCCACCATTTAGACTTGCTGAATTTGATATTATTTATGGAAAAGGTATTAGTAAATCTGGTTGTATTTTAGATATGGCAGTAACTTTAGATATTGTTAAAAAAGCTGGTGCTTGGTTTAGTTACAACGATGAAAAATTAGGTCAAGGTAGAGATAAGGTTAAAGACCTATTTGCAGAAAATCCAGCACTTGAAAAAGAAATCGAAGAAAAAGTAAGAGAAGCATTAAAAAATAAAGATTAGAGCGAAAACCTAAAATAAAAAAGGAGGAATTAATTCCTCCTTTTTTATTATGACTATATAAATTTTATTCTGCAAACATAAATATATGTTTAAATATGAACATAACAATTGGTGTTCCAAAGAATAAGGTTGCATACATTGAGAATAATAATGCTGGTCCAAATGGTAAAGATACAAAGCCTTGTTGACTAACAGTTTTCTTTAGTCTTGTTATTGTATCAATAGCAAAGAATATTAAACCAATTAAAAATGCGAATATTACATATAAATGAAGATTAAACGCATTTGATAATATCCAATATAATATTGCAATTACTACAAATGCAGATAATGAAAACAAAAGTCTTTTTTCATTTTGTTTGTACAATCCGACTAAGAATTGTGGCAATATGCAAACAGCTTGAAGGATAATTGCAAGAGTAATCGCAACAATTAAATATTGCCAACCCAATAAAGCACCTGCGGCAGCTGCTAAATATGTATCACCTTCACCAAATGCTCTTTTATTTTGTTTTATGTACTCATTAATATCAATATCTTCTTCTTTGTTTTCTTCTGTTGTTTCTGTTTCTTCAGATTTTTCCACAACTTCTTCTTTATTTTCTTCTGATTGTTCAGTTTCTTTTTCTACTTGTACATCTTTTCTAATCAAGTAGTATGAAAGTTTTGCAATTCCTTCCATCAAAATAACACCAACGATTAGACCAATAGCTGGTTTTGAATAATTTTCTAATCCATTCATTGCTAATGATGTTGCAATAGCTGAAATAATTAAAATCCAACTATGAACATCATAGATATATTCTTTTTTGAAGTCTGTAATTCCGATGACAATAGAAATACATACCATTATTAATAAAAATAATGTTTTTAAAGAAATTCCAAAAAACAAGAATATTAATAAGAACAAAATAGAAGTTAAAGCTTCTACAATTGGATACTGAACACTTACCTTACCGCCACAATTTCTGCATTTACCTCTAAAAGTAAATAGATATGACAAAATAGGAATATTGTCATACCATTTTATTGGTTCATTACATAAAGGACATTTTGATGAAGGGAATACTATTGATTCACCAGATAAAGCCCTTAGTGCAACTACATTCAAAAAACTGCCTATACAAGCACCAGTAACTAGTACGAATAAGCAAATTAAAATAGTTTCATCTATCATAACGTTTCACCTAACTAATTATTTTTCTTTTTCTGATAATATTGTAAGAAGTGTGTTTAATGCTTTTTTAAGTCTTCTTGAAACTTGCATTTGAGAAATACCAAGTTTTGCAGCTATTTGAGTTTGACTTAAATCTTCAAAATAGTTAAGAACAACAACCTCTTGTAATTTAACATCTAGTTTACTAATTGCATCTTTTAATAAAATTTTATCTTCTTGGAAAGATTCCAAATTATAATGATTATCGTCTGCAACTTTATCAAATAATGATAGTGACTCATCAGAACCAGTTGTAATTATTTGGTCTAGAGAAATAGTTTGTTTTCTTCTTTCAACATCAATAACTTCTTTTATTTTACCAATAGATGTACCAAGTTCTTCTGCTAAAACGGTTTCAGAAGGTTCATTACCTTGTTCATCTTTTAATTTTTGCATTAGTTTGTTAACGCGATATGCTAATTCATATATTTCTCTAGGCGCTTTAATCATTGAAACTTTATCACGTAGATAATGTCTAATTTCACCAGTGATTAAATAAGTAGCATAAGTTTTGAAATTTTCACTTACTTTTGGGTTGTAAAGTTGAATTGCCTTAACCAACCCAACACTACCAACTTGAATAATATCTTCAACTGGGTCGGTGTTTCTTCTTGCAAGTCCTCTTGCTATCTTTTTAACCATAGGCATTGCGGCTAAAACAATTACGTTTTGCAGATGCTTTTTTTGTTTTTCATCTTCTGTCGATTTATATATTTTAAGCCATTCGGCAATTTCTTCATAATTAATGGTGTAATCTGCCATTAACCTATCCTCTTTTTCACTCTTCCTTATATTATATCAGATTAAAGGAATAAGGTAATATTTCATCAATGTAGCAAGAGCAACATTCACCATTTTCATCTTCAAGAATAATTTCTGTATTATATCCTTTTGCAAATTCTTGTATCCATTGTCTACAAGCACCACAAGGAAAACACTTTGAAGACTTTGGTGAATATATAGCAACCTTTACTAATTTAGAAATTTCGCCGTTTGCGATAGCTGTCGAAATGGCGTTACGTTCAGCACATAAAGAAAGTCCATAACTAGAATTTTCTATATTGCAACCGACATAGAAATTTCCACTTTCAAATAATGCACAAGCACCAACTTGAAAATTTGAATAAGGGCAATATGCTCTTTGTGAAATTTCTTTTGCTTTTTCTAAAAGTTCTTTGTTTGATGTCATATAAAGTCCTTTTTTCCTTATATTATTGTATATGTAAACGGGGGCAATGAATATAGTATATTTGAATGATATGAGATTGCTTGTTTACAATAGTTAATCTATTTACCCGTAAACATATAAATTATATTATTATATTAATAGTACATGTTTAAATGCACAAACCACACTCATTGGGAGAGAAATATTGACAGAAAAGATTAGGATAATTGGTGGCAAACAACTAAAAGGGGAAGTTTCTATCAGTGGAGCGAAGAATGCTGTGCTGAAACTTATGGCTGCTGCGCTTTTAGCAAAGGGTGAAAGCAAAATATATAATGTTCCAGAACTTACCGATGTTGTTATTATGCTTAATGTTCTTGAACAATTAGGCGCTAAAACATCTTATAATAAAGCAGAAAAATCACTCACTATTGACGCAACTAACCTTACAAGTGTTACAGCTGGATATGAATTTGTTAGCAGAATGAGAGCATCTTTTATTGTATTAGGTGCTTTGGTTGGTAGATGTAAAGAAGCAATAGTTGCTCTTCCTGGTGGATGTGCTATTGGTGAAAGAAAAGTTGATTTTCATATTAGAGGGCTTGAAGCTCTTGGTACAAATGTAAAAATCGAAAATGGTTATGTTCACGCAAAAGCGAGAAAGTTAGTAGGTTCAGATATTTATTTGGATATTCCTTCTGTTGGTGCAACAGAAAATATTATGTTAGCTTCTGTTTTAGCAGAAGGTTCTACTAGAATTCAAAATGCAGCTCAAGAACCAGAAATTAGTGATTTGGCTAACTTCTTAAATGCTATGGGGGCTGATATTGTTGGTGCAGGAACATCTGAAATTGTTGTTAATGGTGTAAAACAAGAAGATTTAAGACCTATTGAATACACAACAATTCCAGATAGAATTGAAGCTGGAACTTATATGGCTGCATTTATTGCAACAAGAGGAAAAGGTATTATTCGTAATATCTTCCCTAACCATTTAACATTCTACACTTCAAAACTAACAAAAATGGGTGCTGATATTAAATTAATAGACCCAACTTCTATTGAAGTTAGTTGTAAAAGAAGATTAGAAGCTGTAAACATCATTACTCAACCATATCCTGGTTTTCCAACAGATTTACAGTCTTTGGCAATGGCATTAGCAACTGTTGCTGATGGTGTTAGTATTATTACTGAAAGCTTGTATGAAAATAGATTTATGCAAGTTCCAGAGTTAAGGAAAATGGGTGCAGATATTCACCAAGAAAGAAACCATTCATTAGTTAAAGGCGTTAAAAACCTTACTGGCGCTAACTTGAGGGCATCTGACTTGAGGGCTGGTGCTTCATTAGTAATTGCTTCGCTTATGGCAAATGGTGAAAGTACTATTGATAACATATATCATATAGATAGAGGTTACGAATTATTAGAAGATAAGTTTAGAATGATAGGTGCAGACATTACAAGATTTACTGAAGATGATTCTGCTATTATCACAAAAAATAAAGGAAGTTTAAGTGAGTCACAATTATAAAAGATGGTATGACCATGACCCAGTTTTACTTGAAGTGATTAATTTGCTTCAAAACTATCAGAATGAGTTGAAAGCTCAAGCTGAAATCTTTTTAGCAGAAGTTGAAAAGAAAGTTTCAAAAGAAGCAATTGATGTTTTTTATGAACAAGTAAGACCAAAAGTGTGCAACCGTTGGTATGATAAAGACCCAGTTATTTCTAAAACCGTAGAACTTTTAAGAGTTGTGCCTCCAGATGTGCAAAAAGCAACAGCCAAAAGTTTTCTAAACGCTTTAGAAGAAATGGGCGTATATAAAAAAGAACAAGTGTAATTTAATCTAAAATTTCACCAGTTACGACATTTACTTTTAGAGGCTTATAAAGCCTTATATAAAGTACTTGTCCGTCTTTTACTATGTAATCTCTTCCTTTAACAATTTTGTTTGCAGCTTTTCTAAATTTTCCAGCATCTACTGGTTTTGCGTCGTATTCTGCAGCTGCTAGTATTCTTGTATAATTTCCGTCATTATTTGTAGCTGACAACTCAAATAATAACCCACCATTACGGAAGAAATTCTTTGATTTTATTACATTTAAAATTTTACCAACAAGTATTATATCTTTTGATATGAGTATATGATGTTCATTATTAACAATGTTATTAACAAATCTAGCTTGGAACATATCGCCAGCTTTTGTTTCTTCTGAACTTAATTGTCCTAATACAGTGATTGGTAGCATTGTATGCACTGGAATTGTAGCAACATCATCAATAGTTCTTGCGTTTTCAATAACAATTCCTTCACCAATTTTAGGACTTAACTCAATATTGCGTTTTTCTTCGATATAGTCAAAAAGCTTTTCTTTTAAGTTATATAAGAAGACCGCCATTTGTGCTCTGGTTATGTAAGCATCATAATCAAGATATTGTTCTCTTGGTGGTTCTTTTGCGATTACTCCGATTGCTTCAGCTTTTCCAGCTGTAACTTTAAACCAATCTGGAATATCATCAAAATCTATGTAAGCATTTTGCAAAGCAACAATCGCTTCTTGTTTTGAAATATGTTCAGTTTTTAATATATTAGTAAGGAACGTAATCATTTCACTTCTAGTTACTAATTCATTTGGATAGAAATATCCGTCTATAGATTTAATAATATCCAAATCAACAGCCCTAATAATTGAAGGCCAAGCCCAATGTGATTTTTCTACATCTTCGAACGCATACATATCATTAATCAGTATATTTTCTTGTTCAATGGCTTTGATTATCATCACCGCATATTCTGCCCTAGTAACATATTTTTGTGGCGCAAATATTTCATTTGAATAACCACTAATAATACCTTTATCTGTTAATTTATCAATTTCTCTATAAGCCCAAAAACCGTGTGGAACGTCAGAAAATTCCATTGCCATAGAACTACTTGCAGAACATAATAATAAAAATAGTATGCTAATTATCTTTTTCATATTCATATCTTAGCATTATTGCCGGATATAAACAAATGTTTCAATATTATAAAAAAATGGCAAACATATTTTATTAGGAATTTTACTAAGGTGTGTAGTTTTATATAAAGGAGAAAATATGAACATTTCAGCAATTAATAACGCTGTAAGAACAAACGCAACATTCGGGTCAGCAAAAACAGATGCACTAGAAAAACAAATAAAAGACCTAGAAGGTAAAGCACCTAATGAAGTTGTAGATTATGGTACTTGGGGTGACAATTATCCAGTTCCTGTTACTGCTGGTCAAAAATTAGAAACTTTACAAGCTGAGCTTAAAAGAACTATTGCTGAAGAAGCATACCAAAAACCAGAAGAAGCAGAGGAGCCAGATTGGTACAAACAACAAAGATATTACTCTCACGAATATTGTGGTTAATAAATAAGTTTTAAAATAAAAAAATCCGATTTTAATAATCGGATTTTTTTATTTATCTTTATTTTCTTTTTTATCTTCTTTAATTTTTTCAACTTTTTTTGCACCAAGTTGTTCTGCATATTCTTCTTCATCTAATAAAGGATTTCTTTTTTTATTTTGAAGAACAGAAACAACATTCAATAATGCGAGCGAATTTAAAGAAGCACGAAGTTCCATGCTACGGTCAACAAACTGTTCACGACGACCATTATGGTCTTCGCCATCTTGCATGAAGTATTCAGTTCCTTGGCTTGCTCTATCGTCAGAAGTTTTTGCTGCGGTTCCGGAAATATCACCACTTTTGAAGTTGATACCTCCACCGATACCAAGAGCACCAGCTGACCTATTGTCAACCACTTACTTCTCTCCTTTACATTCTCATAGCTGATACATTATATATCATTTTCGAGTTTTTAACAACTCGCAGATACTACAAAACCTAAACTAAATTTTTTTTGCTAGTTTGTATAAAAATTAAATCATATTTTTAAAGATTTCAGGTGTATTTTGTTGTTGAACTTTAGAAAAATCAAGCATAGCTTTCTTTTGTTGTTCTTCTTGAAGTTTTGCCGCTGCTACTTTTTTCTCTGTAACTGAACGATTATATTTCGGTAATAAAATACCAAGCATTACAATAGAGAACGCAATATCTGCCACACGACAAATGTTTCTTAAGTTACGAGTTTTAATATTTGCTACTTCTGAAGCACCTTTTAATTCTGTATTTTTAATCCAATTACCAAATTGTTTTGCACGGAAGCCTATTTGAGATGTAGCTTTTTTCAAGAAAGAAGCGCCTTGTTCTATTACTGGCTTTTGAACTTCTTTTGTTCTATTTAACAGAACTACATTTTCTCCAACTAGTTTTGCACCTTGTTTTGTTTTTGATAGTGCTTCAAAGCCAGAAGCCACACCCTTTTTAACATAATCACCTAAGAAATATAAACCAGCAAATGATGCTATATCTCTAACAGCTGATTCTCTAAGTTCATTTTCATCCTCAGCTGCCAACATTCTAGAAGCAAAAGTTGAAGATGCAATCCAACGACATTGGTCTAATGTTGGGAATATATTAGAGAATTGGAACATACCTAATGTAGGCTTTTTCATCATAGAAGCTGCAGCCATACCAACCATGCCAGCGGCAGTAGCCGCTTTTTTCATGTTGAATGTTCTTTTTTCTTCTTCGGTCATTTTCTTCTTAGTTTCTTTTTTACCGAAGTCTTTATATATAGGTGCACCCTCTGCATTAAATTGTTTTCTTGTAATTGCTCTATTGATTTTTTGAACACTAACAGCCATAGCAATTACAGCCGCCATACCAATAATACTTTTCTTGTTTACTAATCCTTTTAATGAACTTGAATATTTATTTACAGCTTCAGCTACTTTTTCTGATTTTAAAGCATCATCTACATTATCACCTAAACTTTGAACTGTCTTTTTCTTAACAGAATCAAACTTTGCACCCATATCAGCAATATCACGAAGTGTTTCACCTAAATTTGCTTGAGGTTTTCCATTAAATCTTAAAATACTTTCAGCTTTAGTTAAACCAGCTAACTTTTCTTGAGCTTGGCCTAAAAGAACTTTTCTTTCTTTTGGTGATTTTGTAATAGCTTCAGTAACTTTAGAAACAGCGTCTTGGAATTCTGGATGAGTAGCCTTATCTGCATAACTAATCCAATTTTTACCGTCTAAACCACTAAGTGATTTAATTGATTCTTCAACAAAAGTACGAGTTTTATCAGCAGCACCAGTTTTTTGTGCATTATTATACACTTCAGAAAGTCTGTCAATTACAGCACCATTCGCCCAAGAACCAGCGACATTTGTGCCTTTTAATATTTCATCCTTTGGAAGCGCCTTTGCAACACCTTTTACGATTACACCTGGAATTAAACAGTTAACAATAAGACCAGAAAATTCTCTTCTCATTGTTTCTAACGCAGCCGCTAATCCAGTTTTTAGGTCAACCAATGTTCTTGGTATGTCAGTAGCAACAGAGTCAACAAACGCAACTTGAATCATTGCATTTTTATCTAGAAGTTTAAATCCGCTATCTAATAAGTTGAAAGCAACATCAACACCAGCACCTTTAAAGTTTTGTTGATACTGATTTTGTTTGTTCTTTCTACCATTAATGGTCTTATTATGTTGTGTATATTGGTTTTTTACTCTATCTACTGTTTGGATTTTCACGTTTTGTCTTACCTTTGACCATGTTCGACCTTATGTAATCATATCAAGTTAAAGTTTAAACACAATTTTTTTTGCTATTAAAAATAGTATTTTAAGAAAAAATAATACCCCAAAATGCGTTTTTTGCATTTTTTTGATGTCATTTTTCAAAAAAATACCTTTTTTTTGAAAAAAATGATGTTTTTTTAGTCAAAATTGCGTTTTTTTATATCAAAAAATCCAAATTTACATTTATTAATGATTACTGACAAAAACAATTATTTTCGGTTTTCATGTAAATAAATTAGTTTATACGAAAAATTCATGAAAATATCGCCGATAAATAATATTAATATCTCGATGACTCAGAACAGAAGTAATGTTCATTCTGATAATAATGTTTCTATGCGAAATAATAAACAAATTGAATTTTTACCGAATAATTATTATTCGCCAATTTCTTTTTGTTCAAAACAAAGAACAAGAGTATATTCTTCACAATATCCAGAATTATTTGAACATCCTGGTGATTTCCAGCTC
The DNA here is from genome assembly GCA_017467305.1 of Candidatus Gastranaerophilales bacterium. GTDB lineage: Bacteria > Cyanobacteriota > Vampirovibrionia > Gastranaerophilales > Gastranaerophilaceae > Avigastranaerophilus. The sequence goes on along the minus strand of JAFTSM010000073.1, from coordinate 6,279 downwards.
GCAAAAATCGACGGTATTCCTTGCCCAGCTTGTGGTAAGAAAATGATGACCAGACAAAAATTTGAAGAATTTAAACAACGTTTAGATGAAACAAATCCTAACCAATATCTTTATTTACTTGGCGAATATCAAGACTATATGCGTCCAATAGAAGCAAGTGTTTATCAAGAACTACTTGCATTATCTTCTACAGCAGAAACAACTGACATAAGAGAGCTTTTAGTTACGCTAAGACAAACAAAATTGCCTCAATTACAATCAATACAAAGACGCAAATTAATTCAAATGAAAAAGATAGCAAGAACTCTTCCTTCAGAGGAAAGAGCAGCTCTTTCTATGAAGCTTACTGAACTAGGTAAACAAATTAAAAGAAAAAATGAAGAAGCACCATTTAGAAGAAAGAAAATGCTTCAAGAAATTAAAAACGTAAAAATAAGCAATCCTTATAAATATGAAAAATTACAAAATTTGGCAAAAGCATTCCCTACATCTAAAGATACAAATTCAGCTTGGATAATTAAATATTCTGGTAAAAATAAGCATAATCAAGACTGGGAGTCTAAAGATATTGCAGAAAGAATGTTGTATTCATCAGTGCCAAATATTGACCATATTATTCCATACGGAACAGAACGTGGTCATGATGATATAAGCAATTATCTTTCAATGCACTCTGGTTGTAATTGCATAAAAGGAAGTAAACCATTTGTGCAATGGTATAACGAAATGCCAGACGTAAGAAACAAAAGTTTAAACGCATATTTTGATAGGGCAGAAGAACTTATTTCTCAAGGCGCAATAAAAGATGATAAATATGAAAAATACGTTGCATATGCAACGGAAACTATCAGAGATGTCACAAAAGGACAAGTGAGTTTACGTCCAATGATTGACGAGCTTAGCACTTTCGATAATGCTACATTTGAAATAGATGATAAGAATATTGATATTGCCGTAGACCAATAAATCAATTTAGGCAATTACATCATATGTTTTAATAGCCTGACTTGCAGCTTTTCTTTTTGTTGGATTTAAATGGAAAAGTTTTTTAGGTGGGTGATTTGGCGATGTTTCTGCAATATCTGGGTCACGTAATTTATATATTTCTGCTACTCTTTTGCTAAGAGTTGTTGGTGACTTAGTATATAGCTCAGCCGCATAATCCATTTCTGGATCACTAACACCATTTGAATGTTGTATCCAAAACTTAGTTGCTATTTGATAAGCATCTTGTTCTTCTCTAACTGATGTATATGGGTCTTTATCGTGTGCATGTACAGATTCATGGGTTAAATATGCTGCAATTACTTGTGGAGAAGCATAAATATATGAATTTGATACAGTTATCGCTTTTTTGTAGTTCTCATATTGTGCAATATTTGAAGTTCCACCCATAGTTGCGGTTTCACCAAATTGAATACTTACATCCTCTAACTCTTTCATATATTCTGGAGTCATATAATTTACAGTCATATTTAAGGCTGTTCTTAAATTTTGAGCTGCATACGCTTGTTTTTCTGACTTTGCACGTTCTGGATTATAAATACTTAGTATATTATTTTTTGTTTCAAGAATACTTCTATTTGCCAAATCATTAGCACTATCTAGACTTTGTGCTTTTTGGAAACTAGCCAACGCTTTTTGATATAAACCATGCTGTCTTTGAGATTCACCCAATTCAACCCAAGTATCAATGTCTTCTGGTTTTGAAGCAAGATATGTTTCAAAATTCTTTTCTGCAGTTGCATAGTCTTTTAAATTAAAATAAGTTTTGCCCAGTTTTCTATATGTTTGAAGCTCATCTGGATTTTTTTGATTGGCTTCTTGATAATATTTAAGAGCTTCATCAAATTTATTATTATTTAAGGCATCATCACCTTTTGATAATAAATCACTAACATCATAACCAGCAAAGCTTTGAACACTCTTATTTAGAGTGTTATTTCTTAATGAGTATGAATTACTTACTGAATATGGTTTTATCGAGAACAAAGCTTTTTCCTTTTGATGTTCTTAAAAAAACATTAAAGACTAAATATTGATAGAAAAAAGTGATTTATGAAGAAATATTTCGATATATCGAGTTGTAACTATATAAACAACGCCTTAAATAAGCCCTTAAAAAATCTAGAATCGAAAGAGAAGAAAATTCTTTTATAAATTAATATCAAATTTGTTCTATTAAATTTTTCTTTAAAGAATTCTTTATTTGAATAGATGAATTTAAACATCTGACTTCTAATTTTTTTATTGTTTCTAAAATAATTGTTTTGAGTTCTTTCTTTCAAATACTTTTTATTTCCCATAACTGGGTTTGCTAATGAGTAATTAGATGTATGTCTACGATATGCGTATAAAGTCTTATAAATTACTGCACTTGAACCAATTAAATGGCAAAAAGAAAACATGAATTTATCAGCTGTGATTTTTAGTTTTCTTGTTTTCTCAATAAGCAATAACATATCACATACTGATTTTCTCATCATTGCAGAGCTTGTTGGACCCCAATGCCAAGTTGCAAAACTGTATTTATCATTATCTAAAACTTTAACTTCACAACCTTCTTTATCAATTCCGTTTGCACAACGATAACTGTTAAACTCTTCAAATGTTTTATTTTCGATTTTAAAGTTTTCTTCTTTTTTTCTAGGGCTATCAACAGAGGCAAGTGAATGAATTACATTGTTTTCATCAATTTCTGCTTGCAAGCATGTAGTCATTGCTACTGTGGTTTTCATGTGTGTTTCAATGTGCATTGCACAATATTCTGGGAATAATACATCATCACCGTCAACAGCACAAATAAATTGCCCAGTAGCTACCCTTAGACCTTCTAAAAATGAAGCCAACTGACCAATATTGTTTTCATTTTTTATAAATTGTATTTGAAGTTGTTGGTTATTATTTATAAAATCTTGGATTTTTTCTCTAGTAGAATCTTTTGAAACATCGTCAACAACAATAATTTCAATATTCTTGTAGGTTTGATTTTTAATGCTCATTAAAGAGTCACACACAAAGTTTTCAAAATTGTGTGTGACTACTATAAATGATACTTTTGGTAAGTTTAAAAAATCTTCCATACTATTCTTTTATCAATTATACAATCGCTTTATTTATACGATATTGTACTTTATCTTTGCCAAGAACTTCAAGAACAACACCCATATCAGCACCGTGTGTTCTACCTGTTAATGCTGCACGGATAGTCCACATAGTAACTTTTGGTTTAATACCTTGTTCTTTAAAGAAGTTTCTAAATTCAGCCATTTGTTCATGAAGTTTTTCTTCATCATCAAATGCTAAAGAATCAATTCTTGAAGCAAATTCTTTTAATATTGCTTGACCTTGTTCTGTATCAATATTTGCTTCTTTAACACCTTCTTCAAATTCAATATCTTTACCAAAGAAGTAAGAAACATCATTTGTTAAATCAGAAAGAATTGTGATTGGTTCACGAGTTGCAGCAACTACTTTTTCTAATTGTTCTTCTGTTAATTCTGTTAGGTCATATTTTGCTAAGAATGGTTTTGCCATTTTAGTTAATTCTTTAATATCCATTTTCTTGATATATTGACCGTTCATCCAGTTTAATTTGTCATATTCAAAAATTGAGTTTGAAGAAGAAACTTCATTGATTCTAAAGTCTTGAGCAATTTCTTCCAATGATTTAATTTCATTAGCATCTGATGGTGACCAACCAAGTAGTGCTACAAAGTTAATTAAAGCTTCTGTCAAATAACCTTTTTCAACAAATTCACTAACAGCTGTTGCACCGTGACGTTTAGAAAGTTTGCTTCTATCTGGTGCTAAAATCATTCCCAAGTGACCAAATCTTGGAACTTCTGCTCCTAATGCTTCATAAATCAAAATTTGTTTGAAAGTATTAGAAATATGGTCTTCACCTCTAATAATATGAGATATCTTCATCAACATATCATCAATAACTACAGCGTAGTTATAAGTAGGTGCACCATTTGATTTTAAAATTACAAAGTCACCGATTAAGTTTGTATCTTGTTGTAAGTGACCTTTAACTAAGTCTTCAAATGCCAAAATTGAAGTTTCGTGGAAAGCTTTTTGAGCTTTTGCAATATTAAATCTAATAGCTGGTTTTCTACCTTCTGCTCTTAATTTTGCTTTTTCTTCTTCTGTTAAATTTTCGCATTTTTTAGAATAAACATAAGCTTGTTTATTTGCAGTTGCTTGTTCTTTTTCTGCTTCTAATTCTTCTGGTGTACAGAAACATTCATAAGCAAAGCCTTTATCTAATAATTCTTGGATATATTTTGGATAAATATCAAATCTTTCAGATTGAGTGTATGGACCATATTCTCCACCAACATCTGGACCTTCATCCCAGTTTAAACCTAACGCTTTTAAGCTATCAAAAATATTATCCACATATGCTTGGCTTGTTCTTTCAGCATCTGTATCTTCAATTCTTAAAACGAATTTACCGTTATTCTTTTTTGCAAATAAATAGTTAAATAGAGCTGTTCTAGCAGTTCCTACGTGTAAATTACCACTTGGTGATGGGGCAATCCTAACTCTAATTTCTTCCATCTTTTTCTCCAATCAAAAACTAGTTTTCAATAATTCTATTTTATTACAAACAAAAAAAGAAACTAACTCAACAGCAATTTAATTAATTCTTCTGTTAATGGGAAACCTGTGACTCTTTCTGCGTGTATAAACATAGGGGCTGGGTTTGCCTCAATAAATACATATTCACCTTTGTTACTCAAACGAATATCAATACCAGAATATTTTAAATCTGCAATTTTCATCATTTTAAAACAGTCTTCTTGTACTTTTTTCGGCAAATCTACTGGGATTAATTTTGATTCCATATCTTCTCTAAAATCAATCGTTGAAGCTTCGATAATTGCTGAATACAAAGTATTCTTGAAAGCATAAACACGGATGTCAACGCCATCTACAAATTCTTGGAACTGAACTGGTGATACTTTTAGCGTTGCCAATTGTTCATCTGTTAAACTTTCATCTGTAATTTTTTGTGTATATGCACCACCTAAAACTGGTTTATAGATAATGTTTTTATCATTTTCTTCATAGAATCTAATTAATGCATCTTTATCATTAGTAATTAATGTTTTAGGGACTCTAATTCCGTTCTTCTTAAATTCACTAGTTAAAAATGCCTTTTTCTTATGTAAATCAAAAGCGTGCATTGAGTTTACCCAGTTTGTGTCTAATGAATAAAAAAAGCTATGAAGTGCAGAGCGTCGTTCTCGTTCTAACATTGAAGATAAAAATTCTGAATTTTCACCATCTTCAAAATGCTCATATTTAACATCGGAAAAATTTCGCCAATAGGCACTTTTTATATCTGATAAAGGAATTTTTTTGTTATTAATTGTGATATTTCCTTTATTTCTTTCAGTTGCTTCCCAATCTAGAAAAATACTATTAGGATAATTTTGCGTATCAAGAAAAATGTATTCTTCGCCTTTTGCCTGCAAATAAGTAGCAACTCTTTTTGCGTGTGCTTCATTTTCAACACCTAAAATTACTATCATTCAATAACTATCCTCAATACATAACTTCATTAAATTATATTTAAATTTATTAATATTGTAAATTGAATTTTCTAAAGTTTTTCCTTACTTTGCCGATTTGAATACACATGTATGTTCACAAAAAAGGATAAATAAACATGTTTGGTAAAAATGATATTTCTTTCATCAAATTTAGACAATGTGGAAACAATAATTCCATAAATAAGGATAAACATAAAAACAACAGAAATAACGATGATAATAAATTTAATAATTGTCAAAGTTCTAATGACTCTGTTTCATTTTCAACAAAAGAAGAAGGTAATGATTGTAGTGGTCGTAATTGGAATGACGGTAATCTAAAGGAACTATCAAAATTATTAAAAGAAGAAGGTTGTGGTAATAGGGGTGATGCAACTACTTGTGCTCTTGGTGAAGAAGGTGGAGAAAGACCTACATTAAATCCACGTCCAACAATAAAACCAATGCCAACATCTGAACCATTACCAACAACAGAACCTACTATTTTGCCAACTGGTGAACCAGAATATACAACAATGGCTCTTGGTGAAGAAGGCGGAGAAATGCCTTCATTAAATCCATTTCCAAGTGTAGAGCCAGACCTACCAACATTTGAGCCATTACCAACAACAGAACCTACTATTTTGCCAACTGGTGAACCAGAATATACAACAATGGCTCTTGGTGAAGAAGGTGGAGAAAGACCTACATTAAATCCACGTCCAACAATAAAACC
>JAFTSM010000072.1 GCA_017467305.1 Candidatus Gastranaerophilales bacterium | reverse complement strand
TTTTTGTGTTGTCTGCAATATTGAAGGTACAGTTATTGCTGCAATGACACCGATAATTACAAGAGTTATTAAAACTTCCGCTAATGTAAAACCAAATTTTTTAATCTTATACATTATAAAACTCCTTAAAAATAATGTTACAAATAAATAATACAACGTTCTACATTAATTATCAAGATATTATTAACGCAATGCCTTATTAAATAAATTTAAAAACTATTCATAATGAATAGAAAGAGGGCAAAACATTGGAACTAAAAAAACAAATTGGGAAAAAGATACAAAGCATAAGAAAATCAAATGGGATAACACAAGAAGGTTTAGCTGAGATGATTGGTATTGAAGTTCCAAGTTTAAGCAATATAGAAACTGGTAAATATTCTCCGTCGATTGAAACGTTACAGAAACTAGCAATAGCACTTAATGTTAAAATTTGGGAGTTTTATTATGTTGACGAAATTTCAACTGAACAGATGCGAAAAGAGATAAGTACGGCAATGAATAGTAATGAAAAAATAACTAAAACACTCTATAATTTTTTGAAATGTATTCAGTACTAGTTATTAATAAATGGTTTTAAATTATATAAAACGAGGCTTTGATTAATTTCAAAGCCTCGTTTATATTTCTAGATATCGCTTAATAGATTATTACCCTTCAAATCTTTTTCGTATTGCTTTTAAGCCAACTCCAATATATGTACTTACAATCATAGTTACAATAAAATAAAAATAGGTTGTTTTTAGTGGACTCAAAAACCAATAAATATCGTGTGAGTTTTTAACTTCAATCGGAATACCCTTTATTGCCATTAATATAACGGTAATTAAATACATTATAAATACGTGGTTTGCCATAATGTGATAAGTATTTTGTCCCATTTGATAAATGAATTTATTATCTTTTAAATATGGATATAAAATTTCTACTATGAATAATAGAGCCCATATTCCAGTGATGCTTGTTAAAATTGGAATTAGAAAACTATCGAATTCACCCCAAACTAGTACATAACTCAAGCCTACACCATCCTCTGGTTTGTAATCTTTATTTGTTAACCATAGTAAGGATTGAAGTGCTATAACGTAAAATAATATTTTAGTTGAAAATATATTGAATTTCCCCTCAATGTTATTCTTATAAAACAAACCGAGATAAACAAAAAACATTGAAAATAAAGTTCTTATAATAACCAAAATTAAATCATCATTTCTGAATTCTGATAATGGCATAGAAATTAATGCAAGTATAAAAAATACAGTTAGGTGAAACCATTTATTATCTTTTAATTCTTTTAACTTTCTATATATAAATAAGAAGAAAATAAATGTTATAAATAATTGAGTTACAAACCACAATGGGCAAGCAAAATCAAGTTGATGACCATTTATAAAAGGGGTTAACAAGTAATTTTTTAAAGTGATTGACATTCCCCAGAAGTGCCCAGTGATTTTATCTATAGCAATAGTTACAACAAGGTAAAATGCAATATATGAGTAATATGGAATTAATAGGGTTTTAACTTTTTTTGATAAGAATTCTAAAATATTATCTAAGTATTTTTCTTTAAATAAATATCCAGAAATAAAAAAGAATAATGCTATATTATATGAATATGGTGGGAACATAGGAATTAAACTAAATTCTAAATGCCCAGAAACTATAGTCATAATAGCAAGTGCTTTTAAAACATTTACTTTATTATCAAACATATTTTATCCTTATTGTTCAATTTGATTATTGTTTTAAAAGGATTACCAACCAAGGGAATATTTGCATATATTTTAACTACAATAATTGTTTTCTAACAGCAAACATTCCCAAAGGTTGTTAATAGACTAAAATGTTATATTTATTGATTTAATGCGATGTTTTCTTTGTGAATAATCAAGATTTAGTTCTACTGGTTCTAAGTTTTCTGCAATGGCAAGTGTTAATAAATCTTTATAACGTGCATCTTCTGCATCTTTAACCATTTCATACATTTCACTTTTCCCATAATTCTTTTTTGCTGCTGCTAGCTGTAATCTTTTATCTTTTGATAATTCATTAACAATTTTACTATCTTCACCAGTTACAATATAAACGGCTCCGTTTTTGCCTAATGGTGCAATTGCTCGTGCTCTTTCTTCGCCTTTTTCTGCATCATAGAAAAAGGTTTTTAGTTGTTGTTGAACTCTTGCTTCACCTTTTTTTGTTGGTATACTATTTACCAAATCAGCAGCGTGTTCTGCAACTTGTAATGGTGCATTAACTCTAACTGTACGACCAAAAGAAACTGGATTTACTTGCATATTTCTCCCCTTTTTATAACACTACGTTTATTGATTTTATTTTAACTCTATCACAAATTGGTTTTGATGTTTCATAACCATATTTTGGAAAAATACTTATTGCTTCTTTGTTCATTTGAACAATCAAATTTAAATATTCATTGCAACGTTTGATTTCTTCTTCTTTTATTTTAGCAAAATCTTCACTATCACCATAAGCATTTTTTGCAGCATTAATGTGAATACCTGTATCTAATTTTAAATCAGAAACAGCTTGGCTATCCTCTCCAGAAACAATATATATTCCTTCATCGACTTCAACAGCCTGTGCACTACCAACATTTGCATCATAAAATAAAGTTTTTAGTTTTTGTTGAGAGGTTCTTTCTTCTCTATCTTGTACGCTTCTATTTTGATTAATAAGTTCTGACATTCTTTGAGCAACCTTTAATGGTGCATTTATTTTTACTGTACGTCCAAAACTTACTGGACTTATATTCATTTATCTTTTCCCTTCTATAAAATTACATTTATTGATTTTATTCTAATTTCATCTTTGCTTAAATCGATAGTTTTAGGTATAAATCTGTAATAAGGAGTAATACTTATTTTATCTGGATTCAAACAATCAACAAGAATTCTTTTATATGTTTCAAACCGTTCTATTTGTTTGTCTTCTTCTTTTTTAGCACGGTCTTTATTATGACAATAACACTCTTTGAAATGACTGATAAGTTCATCTCTTTCTTTTTCTACGTCCGAAAGGCAAAGGCTATCATCCCCACTAAAAATATATGACACACCATTTACATCAACTGCTTGTGCATTACCAATATTTGTATCATAAAAAATTGATTTTAATTCTTGTTGAACTTTTCTTTCTTTTTTATCTTGTACACTTTTATCTTGATTAATTATGTCTGCCATTCGTTGAGTAACATTCAATGGAGCATTTATTTTTAACATACGTCCAAAACTTACTGGACCTGTTTTCATTTTACTTCATCCCTTCCTTATATTATCCGATGATATTTACTTTTTGAAGTGTTCTATTGTTATTTTCATCTACTTCCATTCCAATAGCGAATGGCTCACAAGTTCTTTCAACCAATTCTTGTAATTTTATAGAATAAAAACTATTTTTTGTGTCAAAGAATTTGCTTCTTAATCTATCTGCTTTTTTTGCTTCTTTTCCAGATGGAATATAAATTTTTTCATCAATATAAAAGACATCTGCTTCTGTTTTTTTATCATATTTTTTTGTATCATTAAATATTTCTTTTAAATTTTTAGCTAATGTATTTTCTTTTTCATTTCGTGGACGAAGTTCTCCATTAATTAAATAAACAGCTAAAGCTGCTTCTCTATCTGTACAATTCATTTTTACTGTTTTTCCAAATGATACATTATTTATTTTAATAAATACCTTACTTTTATCCTATAACACTCAACTTAGCTAATCTTGGTAAGCCAGTTTTTTCATCGCTATGTACGGTAAGAACATAATTTTCTTTTGTACTATTAATTAATTTGCTTACATCACGATTTTCTTTCTTAAATATATATTGAATATTTTTTTCTAAAAATGGTCCTTCTTCATAAAAGACACCTATTGCGTTTAGAGCATCTAATGCCTTTTTCCTTATGCCAAATAGTGTGCTAGCTTCTTGTCCAGTTAAAATGTAACTTGTTTTACCTTCATCTGGAGAGCAATAAACAGCAGAACCCTCGAACGTATCATTAAAAATAGCCTTTGCTTCCCTTTGTATTTCTACATCATCTGGATGTACATTTTTAGAATTTAAAATATTAACTAATGCGTAAGTAGCATTTGTTGGCATATTAATTCTTACAGTTTTTCCAAAATTATTATTAGAAATATTTCCGACTTTCATATTTTCCTCGAGCTCTCTCACTCTAGTAAAACACGTAAAAGATTTTTTTGCTATAAAAGCTGAATTAAGTATTATATTAGTCCTTCGCAAAGAAGAAAACGTCCAAGTGGTTCTACTTCACAATATTTTTTAAGTGAGTCAACAAAACATTGGTTTTCACAGAAACCACCAGAAAGATATATTTTAGAAGGTTTTTTAGCAAAGTTCCAAGCATTAAAGGCAATACCGTGAATAAACTTAGAAATTGCACTTTCTGCGTTTGAACCTTTTGCAATATCGTCCATAATTTTTTCTAAACCAAAGATACCGCAAGTAATAACATATTTTTCATCTGATACTTTTAAATTTTTTACACCAACGTTATAAAATTTCAACAGCATTTCAATTGTTGCACCAGTTGAGCTTGAACAAGAACTATTCCAATCTAAATCTTTAAATTTACCGTCTTTAAATTGAGCCCATTTTGAATCTCTGCTACCCATATCAAGGATAATTGCATCTTCTTCAATGTGTCTTTTAAAGCCTTGAATTAAAGCTATAACCTCATTTTCATAGTCTTTTTTATCATTTAGCATACTTAAAGACATATGCCCAGTTGCTTTATCAAATTTAAAATCGATTTCCTTTAATTTTGCTGATGGCATTATATAGTAGTTAAAACCATTCTCAGATTTGATTAAATATTCACTATACTTTTGCATTAATGAAGAAGATGTTCTTTCAACTATTTTTGACCAAGTAGTTCCTGCATCTAGTACAATATTTGCCATTATCTTAACCTCAAAAATGCTTCGATTTTTGCTCTAGTTGAATTTGTAACAGTATCATCAATATCAATATAAAGTCCATTGTATTTATCTGCTAAATACTTTGCTAATTGTGCTTTTGAACAAAATGATTGTGAATAAAATACTGTTGGAACATCTTTATCTATATACATTTCTAATTCAACATCTGCTGGAGTCATTGCTTCAACACACCTTGTCCAACCATAAAGATGTGTTTCATTTGGGAATAATTCTAGTATTGAAAGGTCATTTGGAGGAACACCCCAGAAACCAAATTTCGCTTTACATTGTTTTACTTCAATACCTTGTGGTTCATAAATTTCTTTAGTGATTAATTCTACTTTTTGTCTTAATGGAAGGTTTGAAGTTGATATTTTAATATCTCGTTTGTATGTTTTTTCTTCAAAAATGGTTGATATAACTGGATAACCCATATCTTTTAAAATTTCATATGCAAACCAACCGCTGTCACACTTATCTTTGCCTATTGGTGCAAGTATAACAACTAGTTCATCTTTATAATGAAAGGCACAATCAATAATGTTTTTTATTATTGTGCAATAAGAATCTGGCAAAATATCTTGCTTTATAAATCCATAGTCAATATCAAAATCAATCCAAATTGCGTTTGGATATTCTTTTCTATATTTTGATATTAATTCTGGGTGTGGATATCCCCAAAAACCTATTATATTTTTTTCTCTCATAGGTCTAATTATACACTAAAAATCGTAACGTTTTCTTGGCTCATCTTCTCCACGAATAACATCAACATCAATCATATATGTTTTTATTTTTCCGTTTTCAAAAATATATTTTTTATCGTAATGTAACTCATTTCCAGAATAAGTTGCTGTCGGAACAAAAGAAACTAATTGTCCATTTTTAAAATTATAAACATTGTTTTTGGTTTCTGTTTTTGACTTTGAAACTCCGTCATTTACTCTTGAAGCGTTATCATAGTACGTTTGAAGCACACCAGATTTGTATGTGAATGTCTTTTGTTCAAGATATGATTTTGGCGCAATTTGTTTAAAACCTTTTCTTATGAAAGAAACTTCATTTTCTCTATTTGGAATGACTACATCTTTTGTGCTATCTGGGTTGAAAATATCTAAATGTTCGATTTGTATATCTCTGCCATTTCTTACAAAAGTAGTTGCACTTTTTAGCCCTTTTTGTTGACCTTCTACTAAATAACTTTTACCTTCTTTGCTTATAATTTTTTCATCTGGAGATAACATAGCAGTTAAAATTCTTTTGATTTTTCCACTCAAAATAGATGAAGAATGTCTATATTCTAACAATGCTTCTTTTTTTATGTCATCAGCATTTTTTTTAATATCTTTTGAGTCTGTTTTTGCTTTCATTTTTACAAAGAAGTCTAAAATAGGAGAGTCTATTTCGTCATCAAAGTCAATTTCTTCCTTTCCTTTGAATGACAGTGTAATAGTATCTTTAACGGGGTAGGAATACTTAGAAGAATTGTTATATGTTCTGGCTATATTAGTTGAAGAAATTTGTGAAATATTTATCATTATTATCACCTTTGATAATAATAATGCACGTAAAAATTAAAGTTGCTAGTTTTTTAGGCTTTATGCTTGTATAATTTACTTATGGAAAACTTAAAAGAAAAACAATTAAATTCGCAAGAAATATACTCTGGCAAAGTGTTTAGAGTAACTCATGATGAAGTTGAACTAGCTAATGATTATAAAAGCTTTAGAGATGTTGTTCACCATAATGGTGGAGTTGTTATTGTTGCAGAAAAAGATAACAAAATTTTAATGGTTCAACAATATAGATATGCTACAAAGCAAGCACTGTATGAACTTCCAGCTGGAAAGCTTGATAAGCAAGGTGAAGATGTATTATCTGCTGCTAAAAGAGAATTAGAAGAAGAAACTGGATATAATGCGCAAAATTGGGAAAGTTTGGGCTATATATGGACAAGTCCTGGTTTCTGCAGTGAAAAATTATATTTATTTAAAGCTTCAAATTTGACTTTTAGAGGTCAACATCTTGATGAGGGTGAAATCTTAAATTACCTTTCAATTGAAAAAGACAAAGTTTTTAATATGATTAAAACTGGCGAAATCAATGACGCAAAGACTATTTGTGCATTAATGAGGGCGTATAAAATATGATAAAAATGGTTGTAACAGACATTGATGGAACAATATATTCACCTCAAATTGGAATTACTGATGAGGTAAAAAAATGTATTCAAAATTTAGTGGATAAAGGTATTCATTTTGCAATTGCTACTGGTAGAAGTTTTGAAAGCACAAAGTGTGTTGCTAATGAAATAGGTGTTAAATGCCCTTTAATATGTTATCAAGGTGGTTTGATTAATACTTATGAAGGTGAAACTATCGAGGTTAAGTATCTTGATGAAATACCGGCAAGAGAAATTGTGAATGAGTTAAGAACACGCAATATTCATATGAATACTTATATTGACGATGTTCTTTATGTTGAAGATGATAACGATATAATTAAAGAATATGTTGGTGATAAGAATGTTCATTATTTTAAAATAGATTCATTCGATGAATTGGATTTTACTAGGTTAAATAAGATTTTGGTTATAGACCATAATACGGAATTAATCGAAAATTTAATAAAAGAACTCCAAGCAAAATATCCACAACTTTATATTGTTAAATCTCAACCAATATTTTGTGAAATAGCAAACAAAAAAGCAACAAAAGGTAATGCTATTAAGTTTTTAGCTGAAAAATATGGTTTTACTGAGAATGAAGTTCTGGCAATAGGTGACCAAAATAATGATATAGAAATGGTTGTGACAGCTGGTGTTGGTGTTGCTATGGGAAATGGAACAGAAGATATAAAAGCAAAAGCTGATTATATTACGGATACCGTATTAAATAATGGTTTTGTAAAAGCAATTGATAAATTTGTATGGGGAAAAGAAAATGTTTAGAATTGGACAAGGTTTTGACCTGCATAAATTAGTTGAAGGTAGAAAATTAATTATTGGTGGTGTTGAAATTCAATATTCAAAAGGCTTATTAGGCCATTCTGATGCAGATGTTTTAATTCATTCAATAATTGATGCTTTGTTTGGTGCACTATCACTTGGGGATATTGGTACACACTTCCCAGACAATGACCCACAATACAAAAATATAGATAGTTCTGTTCTTTTAAAAGAAGCTATAAAGTTAGTAAAAGAAAAAGGCTACAAAATAAATAACATTGATAATACAATTTTGGCACAAGAACCGAAAATGAAGTCTTATATTCCATTAATGCAAAAAAGGTTAGCTGAATTATTGGATATTGAAGAAAACCAAATTTCAATAAAAGCAAAAACAATGGAAGAACAAGATTCTATTGGGGAAAGAAAGGCAATCGCAACGCAAAGTGTGGTTCTATTAATAAAGGAATAAAAATGCAAGTAAATTTTGGTAGAGTAATTCCGGTTAAATCGGTAACAAATCCTAGCTCAGAAAACAGAAGAAAAAGAGTTGATAATTCAACATTTGAAATAGCAAAAGTTTTGAATAGTGAAAGTACTTCGACATACTCAAAAGAAGAAGCTAAAAGTATAAGGAGCTTTTTTAAGGAAGTTCTCGGCGACTATAACGGCAAAGACGGTATAGTGATTAAAAGAACAGAAGCTGGCGATTTATTTATTCTATCAGGTAAGGATGCTGAACATCTTAAAAATAAAGAAAAAGTGGAAGGCTATATTGAATTTAAAGCAGAGAATGGAAAACAAAAAAAGAAAAAGGATGCACAGATTGTTTTATCTTCTTCTCAATTGCAAATAGGGACAACTAAAATTCCAACAAAAGTAAAATTAGATATGTTTGAATATTATAAAACTCAAAGGTATTTTACAGCTAAAGTTGATGGTTTTATAAGAAAAGATGTTGAACAGACGCTAAGTCCTACTTGTGAAAATAGATGCGAAAATGTTGTAGTTGATTATAAGGGTTTATATTTATAATAAAAAAAGAGGAAGTTTAAAATAACTTCCTCTTTTTATTTGCTTTAAGTCTTATTTGCTAGCATTTTCAATAGCAACTGCAACAGCAACTGTAGCACCTACCATTGGGTTGTTACCCATACCGATTACACCCATCATTTCTACGTGAGCAGGAACTGAAGATGAACCAGCAAATTGAGCATCACCGTGCATTCTACCCATAGTATCTGTCATACCATAAGAAGCTGGACCAGCA
>JAFTSM010000009.1 GCA_017467305.1 Candidatus Gastranaerophilales bacterium | reverse complement strand
GCAATTCACTGTTTGAGCGTGAGCGAGTTTGAATTGCTTTTATACTGAACTTAAGAAAATAATTATTATTGAACGCATTGAAAATTACACTTATTTTATAGTTTAAAAAATAATAAAAAATAAAATATTCTGTTAGATATTATTTGTTATTATCTTTGAATAAAATAAAATTATCATCCGGCAGCTACGGATAGATAACATCTAAGCTCAGCCAAGCTACGGAACAGCTACAGCATGCTTCCGCATACAAGCTCACACAAAATTTTAAGATGATGAAACTAGTTCAGCATGACAAAATTTTGGTTCGTTTTGTATCGTATGCTTTGTATACTCAAACAAGTCCTTGCCTGCTATTTCTTCGCTAATATGTTCTTGCTATCCTTTGCAAGGAACTTTATTTCTATTTCCTTTTCATACAAAAGAGTAATAAATAATAAGATAAATTTAGTAATGATTTAGTAATAATGTCATTCCGAACTTGTTTCGGAATCTAACAAATTATAAATCATTACTATAGTTTTAGGATTTGCAAGACCTTGAAACAAGTTCAAGGTGACAGATAATAGAAATCTATTTCTTATGTGAGAACATATCAAAAAATTTTTTTATATGTTTTATTAGAAATGTTTATAATAAAATATTTACTATAAAGCACGAACATTAGGAAACATTAATAATGGATAACACGAAAATTAGAAACGTGGCAATTATTGCACACGTAGACCACGGTAAAACTACGCTCGTTGATAGTATTTTAAAACAATGTGGCGTATTTAGAGATAATCAACAAGTACAAGAAAGAGTATTAGACTCAAACGACTTAGAACGTGAAAGAGGAATTACAATTCTATCTAAAAACGTTTCTGTTGATTACAAAGGCTACAAAATCAATATTGTAGATACTCCAGGTCACGCAGACTTTGGTGGTGAAGTAGAACGTGTTTTAGGTATGGTTGATGGTGCTCTTTTAATCGTAGACGCACAAGAAGGCCCAATGCCTCAAACAAGATTTGTACTATCTAAAGCGTTAGAACTTGGTATCAAAATCATTGTTGTAATCAACAAAATTGATAAACAAGGTGCAGACCCAGATGGAGCTGTTGATAAAGTATTCGATTTATTTACAGAATTAACTGATAATGAAGAACTTATCGACTTCCCATATATCTACGCAAATGGTTTAGCTGGTTTCGCTAAAAAGAATTTAGAAGATGATTCTAAAACTCTTGAGCCATTACTAGATTGTATTTTAGAAAACGTAAAACACCCTTCTGGTGATAAAAATAAAACTCTACAATTCCAAGTGACAACTCTAGACTACAACGATTACGTTGGTAGAATTGCTATCGGTAGAGTTTTAAACGGTACTATTAAATCTCAACAACAAGTAAACCTAATAAAAGCCGATGGCAGAATTATTAAAGGTAAAATCGTAAAATTATACGTATTTGAAGATTTAGGACGTGTTGAAGCTCAACAAGCTGTGGCTGGTGACATTGTTGCTATTACTGGTTTTGATGATATACATATCGGCGATACTATTACAATGCCAGATTGTACAGAAGCTCTTCCTCCAATTAAAGTTGATGAACCAACTCTACAAATGATTTTCTCAATCAACGATAGCCCATTTGCTGGTCAAGAAGGCAAATTTGTAACTTCAAGACAAGTAAGAAAAAGACTTTATGACGAATTAGAAAAGAACGTAAGTTTACGTGTTGAAGATACTGATACAACAGAAAGCTTTAAGGTTTCTGGTCGTGGTGAATTACACTTGAGTATTTTAATCGAAACAATGAGACGTGAAGGCTTTGAGTTCCAAGTATCTAAACCAGAAGTTATTATTAAATATATTGACGGCGTTATGATGGAGCCATTTGAAGATTTATTAGTAGATGTTCCAGAAGGTTGTGCTGGTGCTTGTATTGAAAAACTTTCTAACCGTAAAGGCGAAATGCTTCATATGCAAAACGCAAAAGGTAGAACAATGCTAAACTTCACAATCCCAGCTAGAGGCTTGATTGGTTTTAGAGGTGAATTTATTAGAATGACTCGTGGTGAAGGTATTATGAACCACACATTTGATAAATATAAACCATATGCTGGTGATATTTCTAAACAAAGAAATGGTTCATTAGTTTCTCATGAACAAGGTGAAGCTATTCCTTATGCTTTAGCACAATTTGAAGATAGAGGAGTATTCTTCTTAACACCAAAAACAAAGGTTTATAGAGGAATGGTTGTTGGTGAACACAATAGACCTCAAGATATCGAAATAAACGTTTGTAAAACTAAAAAGCTTACAAATATGAGAAGTGCTACAGCTGATGTTATGGTAACTCTTCAAGCACATAGAAAAATGTCATTAGAAGATTGTATGGAATATATTGCTGATGATGAGTTACTAGAAATCACACCACAAAACGTTAGAATTAGAAAAGCTGATTTAACAAGAGTTCGCTTTAACTAATAAATAAAATATACAAAAAAATAACCACTTTTTAAAAAGTGGTTATTTTTTATTCTGAAGTTCATATTCAGTAAAAAACTCACCAAGAGTTTGATTAAACCCTTTTGCAATCAATTCAATAGTATCAAGATTAATGCCAGATAAACCTCTTTCAAAATTACTAAGAGTTGCAGAATCAATTTCAGAATGAATGGCAAACTTATTTAATGTATAGCCAAGTGAGATTCTTTTATTTTTTATGTATTGTCCTAATTCATAGTGTTGCATTTTCTCAATTATTTTTTATAATTAAAATAATTTCATTGAGATATCTCAACGGTGATTGCAAATGAAAAAAACAATACTTGTAGATTTAGACGGTGTTTTAAATAATTACAATGGAAATTACCAAGAAAATTTTATTCCAGACCCAGCACTTGGGGTTGGTGATTTTTTAAATACTTTGTCAAAAAAATTTAATATTGTTGTTTTTACCACTCGTAATCATGAAATTACTTCTCAATGGCTGAAAGAAAATTCCTTAGATGAATATATTTGTGAAATTACTAATATAAAAAAGCCTTGTTTTTTATATATTGATGATAGAGCTATTTGTCATAAAGGTAATTTTGAGTCTACTATAGAGCAAATAAATAATTTTAATACTTATTGGGAAAAAATTAATTTTTGAACTTTTCAAATTCTGAAAGAAATTCTGATGGCTGTTTAGAAAATCCTTTTGCAATTTTACGCAAAACAGTTAATTTTATATCTTGTTTTAGGTTTTCAATTCTACTCAAGATAGCAGAGTCAACATCAATTTCAATGGCAAATTCATTGAGAGATTTTCCCATTGCTACACGCTGTTCTCTAATATATAAACCTAATTCTTCGTATTTCATTTTCTCAATTATTTATGATTTATTGGTTTATTTCATTGAGAAAGTGCAACAAACAAGGATTATTCTATTTATTACAAATTCCTTAACATGTGGCTAAAAACCATGCATAGCTAGTTGACTTTGGATTTTGTGCGAGATAAACTCTAATCATAGTGTACTGTATGTACATGTGTGTAGATAGGTAAGTCGTTCACAAACGCGCAAGCTACGACTACCTCAAGTGAAAGGAATACAAAATGTTCGCAATTATTGAAACAGGCGGAAAACAATATCAAGTTACTGAAGGCCGTTACGTTGATATTGAATTACTAGAAAACGAAGCAGATTCTAAAGTTGTTTTTGAAAACATCATCATGCTAGTTAACGGTAAAAAATCAAAAGTTGGTCAACCATACGTTAAAAACGCTAGCGTTGAAGGTACTGTAGTAAAACACGACAAAACTAAAAAAGTTATTGTTTACAAACAAAGAGCTAAAAAAGGCTACAGAAGAAAACAAGGTCACAGACAAAACTTCACAAGAGTTATGATTAACAAAATCAAAACTTCAGTGAAAAAAGACGAAGAATAAAAACTACGTACAGAAATAACTTAAGGAGAATATAAAAATGGCACATAAGAAAGGTGTCGGTTCGAGTAAAAACGGACGCGACAGTGAAAGTAAGCGATTAGGCGTGAAGAAATTTGGTGGCGAAAGAGTTATCACTGGTAACATTATCGTTCGTCAAAAAGGTACAAAAGTTCATCCTGGTAACAACGTTGGTATGGGTAAAGATTATACTTTATTCGCTTTAACTGACGGTGTTGTTAAGTTTGAAACTTACAGACGTGACAGAAAACAAGTTAGTGTTTACGCTGAATAATTAAATTATTAATTAAATAAAAAGAACAACTGTTAAAGTTGTTCTTTTTATTTTTGAATATTATAATTATTCTAAAATATTGGAGATTTAATGAATAATTTAGGTTGTCTTTTCTTAGAAGAAGGTATAAATTTTGATTTAAATATGGTATCTGATTGTTGTATTATGCACAACGACGGACGTGGTTTACCTATTCTTTTAGAAAATTATCACGGTGAATTAATTGATTGGGAAAAATTATTTGACATCAAAGCTAAAAGGGTAGCTAAACAAAAAGAAAAAACAATCTATGATTGTGAAGGTTGTTATAGATTAGCAGAATATACTTTTACTGGAGAACGTAAAATATCTAATTTTCATTTTTCTCACTGCCGTTTGTGTAATGCCAAATGCATATATTGTAGTGAAGAGTATAGTGGAACAAACATAAATTACAATACTTATCCTGTAATAAAAGATTTAATCGAAAAAGGCTATTATAAAGCTGGTGGTGAAGCAACTTTTCAAGGCGGCGAACCTACTTTAATGCACAATTTTGATGAGTTAGTTCATTTGTTTACTGAACATGGAACAATAGTAAGAATACATACTAGTGGTATTAAATATAGCAATACTGTAGAAGAAGCTTTAAGACAAAACAAAGGTACTGTTGTTATATCATTAGATTCTGGATGCAGAGAAACTTATAAAAAAATAAAACAAGTTGATAGTTTTAATAAAGTTTGTGAAACTATTGAACGCTATTCAAATGCTAATCCGGATAATATTATAATAAAATATATCCTTATCCCAGGAATAAATGATAATATTAAAGAAATTGATAAATTCTTTAAATTAATGAAAGAATACGGTATTAAAACAGTTGCTCTTGATATTGAAGTAAAATACGCAATGAAATACGAAAATAAAAATGTGTCAGAACATGTATATTTGCTTGTAGATTATTTTGAACAACTTGCAGAGAAATTAAGTATAAACATGCTTACATATAGCTTTTTATCTTATGTTTTGAAAAATAGAGAAATAAAAAAGAGACCACTTATCAAAAATAAATTTGTTTATGGTTTATATGTACGTAAACATAACGATAAATCTAAAAATTTAATATATAGAAGATAATATTGTAAAATCATGTTAATCATGGTTAGCAGGTTGACATGATTTGAGTTAAAATATAGAATGTATAAACTACCTATGTGGTTTAGAGGGCTATCCACTAGCAAATCAGAGAAAAAATAGGAAAATAATAAAGAGTTAATTCTCTTTCCGGGAAGAGTATAAGGCAAATTAGTTTATGTTGAATACACTTATAAAAGAAAATAAGCAAAATATATTAATAGAAAATCTTTTAAAAGATGTTTATTTGTTACCTAAATGGGAAATGATAAAATCTTTTGCTTTAACTGAAAAAAGATTTTTCTTTAGAAAAAAATTAGTAAATGTTGATTTATATAGAAAATTTTCAGCTAAAAACCAATTAGAAAAATACTCAATTCGTACAGAAGATGAACGTGTTTTGGCGAATATGGATTTAAAAATCTATAAAGATAGTGTATATATAATTAATTTAGATATTGAATCTCAAACAAATTTTGAACAATTAACGGAGCGTATGCTTCAAGTAGCTGTTGAAAAAGCATTATATAATACAACAGAAAGAGAAGTTGTAATCAATTTAACAGCTGGTTTGATTGTTAAAAATAAAATTAGAAAAATTTTATTAAATAATGAATTTGTTGCGGAAGAAAACCAAAGCAACTATGAAAAGGAAATGTTTGGTGAAACATATTCAATTAGAGTTACTTCTGAATCTAATTGGACAAAAACAATCAAACAAATGCCTATTTTAATTAATAAATAGTTTTTATTTTGTGCTAAAATTCTTGTAATGGGAGAGAATACATTATGCACGAAATATTTACAAAAATGAACGATTTTTTCCAAGCTATGGGTGTTCAAGGTTTAGCACTTAATTCATTTATAGAAAGCTTTTTCTTAGTACCTCCTCCAGACTTTTTGCTTATTGCAATGGATTTAGCAAACCCTAAAAATGCTCTATATTATGCTTTAGTTTGTACTATTGCCTCAGCATTAGGTGGTGGTGTTGGTTATGGCATCGGTTATTGGGGTGGTAGACCAGCTTTTAACTGGTTGTTTAGAAAAGGTGGAAAAGAAAAGTTTGAGGCAGTTGAAAAACTTTATCAAAAGTATGGTGTTACAGCTGTATTATTAGCAGCATTTACTCCTATTCCATATAAAGTATTCACTATTGCAAGTGGTATCTTAAATATGAACTTCTGGAAGTTTATGCTTGCAAGTTTTGTTGGTAGAGGTGCAAGATTTTTTATTGTAAGTATAGTTTTAATGCTATTTGGCGAAGCTATCAAGCAATATATTGAACTTGTTATCATTGCTGTAACTATAGTTATTATTTTATTTTTTGTTGTTCTTTATAAAAAAAGAAAATCAATAATTAAAAATGATGAAACTTCAGAAAATAATGGATAGTTAAATCTGAAAATTAAGGTTTATACATAAATAATATTATCGGTACGTGTCATTCAAAAAAAATCTTTGATTTTTGTGGCAATCCAGAGTATTAAAATAATAAAAAATAAAATATTCTGCTAGATATTTTTTTCTTACAATACTAAGTTCAACCAAAAGTTTCGCTAAAGTTGCTACGCAACCGCTACACTGTGTTGT
>JAFTSM010000071.1 GCA_017467305.1 Candidatus Gastranaerophilales bacterium | reverse complement strand
TCATCTTGAAAGATTAGAAAAGCAAGATATAAATAGTAGCTTTTCAAACTGTTCAAGATCTTACCAATATTATATTTAATCTTAAAGTTGGTTAGATACTGAGCTCGCTTTGCTCCTCAGCATGACATTTTATATTATACTTTCCTAACACTTCTGGGAACTCACCTGCATAGTAGGTGGTTTATTTTTATTTCATTAAAATAAGAAAAAGAACTCCCAGATTAATCTGGGAGTTCTTTTTCATAATCTTTATCATTAAACAACCATTCAAAGAAATCAGAGCGACCATTGCCGTCAGTATCTCTTTCAAATACTTTTTTAGGAGCACCACCATGATTAGCATCAACTTTTACAAGGTATTCTTCACCAAGTTTATCTTTGAATAGTTGATTCATAGGTCCATTAGATTCACCAGTACCAACATACCCCATAATTGGAATATTGATATCTGAAGTATCTATTCCTACATCATAACCACTTATAACAGCAGCTTTAGTAAAAACATCATCCATGTGTTTTGCCATATAAATAGCCCCCATACCACCAAGGCTATGACCTGCTACTGCTATATTATTAGTATCAACTGCGTGTGTTTCTTGGAAATCAGCAAGCATATCCCTAATGTATGTTTCTGCTTTTTCATTATTCCAACTACCAACATTGTAACTACCAGTCAATTGAGGACATAAAATATAACCATTAAAATCTTCTAAGTTCCAATTTGGAATAATTCCTCCTGGACCCACATTTAATAAGGCATCTTGACCAAGTCCAACTTCACCAGAACCATGCATATATACTAAAACTGGCAACTCTTCATTTGGGTCAACATTTTCTGGACCAATTAGAATGTATGGGATAGTTCCATCTTCATTTATTTTTTGTGCTACTAAATTAGATTTTCCATCAAATAATTTACTAGTTGAAACGTGGTTATCCTTTTGTATTTTATCCGAATTCTTTTCATTATATACATCACTAATTTTATCTATTTCAGTTTCAAATTGAGATAAGAAGTCTTCAGCAAGTTCAAGTTGTTGGCTTTTAACAGTTTGAACATTTGTTTTTGCATCATTAAATTCTTTTAGCGCAAGCTTTGTTTCTTCGCCACCATTCTCAGCAATTCTAGTTTCAATGTCACTTCTTGCACTTTCAAGAGCAGTCAGCTCATCTTCTTGCGTAGTAAGCTTATCTTCAAGCCCTTTCTTTTCTTCTTCAAGCTTTGTCTTTTGCTCTTCAAGCTGATTAATACTTTCTTGAGTTTGAGTTATTTGTGCTTGTACAGCTTGTCTTTGAGTTTGAATTTGAGCTTGTATTTCAGGGTCGTCTGAAGAAGATGACTGAAGACTACTTAATGAAGAATTCAAAGCAGACAATTCAGAGTTTTTAGCTGTTATTTGACTAGTTGTATCATAAATCGCATTATTTTTATCGTTAATACTAATCTTTAGGTTACTAATTGAAGACTCTTTATCAGATATTGAATTTAAATTTTCATCTCTTTCTGCTTTTAATTCATTAGAAATTTTTTCATCATTTTTTACAGCTTCATCATAAGCAGATTTCTTCTCATCAAGGCTTTCCTGTGCAGATTTAACAGCAGCATTTGCTCCAGAATGTACATCATTTATTAAACCTTTAGTTTCTTCTTTTTTAGTTTCATAATCTGTTTTTAATGTAGAAAGCTCATCTAAAGACATGTCTTCATAAGATTTTTCTTTTACATCAGTTTTATTTGTATTACTTGAACTGTTGTAATTGTAAGAACCACCACCTCCACTACTGCTAGAAGACGATTTTGTTTCTTTTTGACTTTCTGCTTCTTCTAATTTTTCATCTTCTACAGTTTCAATTTTAGTGGGGTCATATTCTCCCTTTTTAAGCTGTTCTATTCCCATAAAAATATCTTCAAGAGAAATATCATCTGCATTTTTATCATTTTCACTTATAAACTTAAAGAAGTTAGTTGATTCTTCTGTATTAACAGCATTATCTCCATCTTTATCAATGGCTTTGATAACTTCAGAATCTTTAAGCAAATCATTAAGCAAGTCTGACATTATTGCATCTTCGCCATTTTTAGAATCTACTTCCAAATTTTCTGTATCATTAGTGTCTTTATCATTTGTTTTCTCTTTCTCAACTAATTTCCCATTAACAATTTCCATATTCATTAATTCTGAAATATCCATTGGAATATCAGACATGTCAATATTTAGTTCATCACTTACATATTCTTTAAATTCTTCTGCGTGCATGAAAATACTAACATCAGAAACATCTGAAACTTCACTTTCATTTGATGAAGAACCAGATTCTTTTGCTAAACTTTCTAGGTATGCTTTAAACCCCATTTTTAGGGCTTCAAAGTTAATACTCATTTTTTTCCTTGCACTACTAATACATTATTAGTATCGGTTTAAATGAAAAAAACTTTAGGCTTTTGTATTAAAACTAAAGTTTTTTAAATGAGTTCGTTATTATTATTTGAAAAATTTATTTCATATCCTAATATTTCGGCAATAAGAAGCATTTCATTATAAGTAACACTTCCTCTTCTCATTTTATGTGAAAGCCCATTTGAAGTGTATTTTTCTCCTGTCATTTCGGATAATTTTTCGACTAGGTCTTTTTGTTTTTTTCCTTTCTGTGACAGTAATGTTTTTATTTGTTCTTTTGCCAATAACTTCATTTTAAAATTTTACTTCTTAAATATTTTATTGACTAATTTAAATTTATTATGCTAGTATATATGTCGTACAAGACAACTTTTTGTTCTAGGCGGAATGTGTTGTTAAAATATTTTAAGAAAATTGGAGCATTAATATGAAAATTAAATTATCAAATAGTAAAAAAAATAGAAATTTTTCCTCAAAAAAGTTAGGTTTTTATAAAGAAGGTACTATTATTGTTTCAATGGGAGGTTGTTCAAGTAGGGCACTTACATCAGTACAAACTTGTTGTGGAACATGCTGTTGCTAGTTTGAGGTCTAATGTTTGTTCCAGAATGGATTTCATCAAATGTTCTTAACTTCGAAACAGAGAAATCAAGAGCATATATTTCCAATAGAAAAACATTTGAACTGTTTTGGTTACAAAAAGATTCAAGTGATTTGTGGTATGTTATTTTAAACTCAAAAAATATGGGTCAAATTCTTTCCTATGCAAAAGAAAAGAATTTAGAAAATGAATTATCAGATTTTCTTTTATTATTAAAACAAAAGGGATTATTTTTAACATTAGAAGAACAAAAAGATATACAACAAAAAAGACAAAATAGTTTTGTAAGTAAAGATTCTGATTTTCTAAAACTTTGGTCACAACAGAATATAAAAGAGCAAAAATTAACACGTATTCAATTTGATGTTACTTATAAATGCAATTTAAACTGTGTTCACTGTTTTAATGACAAAACAGTAAACGATGTCCAGATTTCTTTTTCAGATATAAAACCAATAATTGATGAAGCTTATGAATTAGGCGTTACTCAAATTGTTTTATCTGGAGGAGAATGCACTTTAATTGATGATTTTTTAGATATTGCAAAGTACATTAAATCAAAAAGAATTGAATTAGTATTTTTCACAAATGGGCAAAAAATGTATGATGACCCCAAATTCTTTGATGAAATTATAAAGCTTTATCCTCATTATATTGGATTAAGCTTATATAGTATGAATTCAGATATTCATGAAAAAATTACACGTGTAAAAGGTTCTCACCATAAAACACTAAAAGTTATTGAAAAGTTAGAAGAAAACAATGTTCCAGTTGAAGTAAAAATATTTCTTACAAAATATAACGCAAATAATTATCAAGATGTAGTGAACTATGCTATAACTCACAACTTCCGCTATGGAGTAGATGAGTGTCTTCTTCCAAATCCTGATTACTCAAATTTATATACTCAAATAGAAGAAAAACAGCTTGAAAAACTTTATAGATTTCAAATTAAAAATAAGTTAATTAAAGTTAATAATGTAATTAATGAAAAATTCTTAAATGACTTTCCATGTTTGTCCGGACGAACCACATTGGATATTGACCCATTTTTAAATGTCACATCTTGTCCTACAGCAAATTTTAATTTTGCAAACCTACGTAAAATCACATTAAAAGAACTTTGGGAAAGCAATGATAAAAATTCGCCATTAAATAAGTGGTCTAGTATCAAGAGAAAAGATTTCACTGAATGTTTTAAATATGATTACTGCAAATATTGCAACTTTTGTCCTGGGAAATGTACAGACGAACATACAAAAGTCAATATTCTTTGCAAAAATGCAAAAATTAAAATGAATATAGCAAAAGAATATGAATAGTGATTATTTAAGCATAAAATATCTGCTACGCTATTTATCATTTAGAACTATACCAAAGTTCTTTTGGCAATTTGTTTTACAGCAAAAATATAAGAATATTTTGAACAAACATCTAGATTTTGAAAGACCATTAAGACTTAGTGAAAAAATTCAGTATTTAAAACTAAATGAAAAAAATCGCCAAAAGACGTTATTATCTGATAAGCTTGAAGTAAAAAAATATATATCCACTATTCTACCAGAATTAAAATTTGCAAAAGTTTATCAAGTAGGGAAATGTTTTAAAGATATTGATTTTGAATCTCTTCCTACATCTTTTATTTTAAAAACCAATCACGCTTGGAAAACAAATTGGTATGTTGAAGATAAGTTTAAGATTAGCAAAGATGAATTAATTTTTTATAGGAAATCTTACGACAATGTTCTAAAAATAAATTATGCATATTGGTCATATTATGAAATGCATTATGAAAATATAACTCCAAAAATTTTTGCTGAAGAGCTTCTTGTACAAATAGATAAAACCGTTGGAATAAACAACTATGAAGTTTATTGCTTTAGTGGTGTTCCAGAATTTATACAAATTAGAACAGCAAATCCAAATGAATCAATAAAGCAGTGTGTTTATAGTACAAATTGGGATAAGTTACAATTTGATATTTCATGGGGAAATTTAGATTATTTTCCAAAGCCTAAATTTCTACATAAAATGATTGAATATTCAGAAATTTTATCTAAAGACTTTAATTTTGTAAGAATAGATTACATGGAGTGTAATAACGAACTTTATTTTTGTGAAATGACTTTCACACCAGCTTCTGGATTTTTAAATTTCAAGCCAAATATTTTTGATTTATATTATGGGCATAAATTATACTTAAAATACAAATAAATATAAGCAAAAAATATAATATTTGTATTTTATTCTAGTATGAAAACAATTCCTACGAAAATAAGTTTTAAAGGCTATGATGCAGTTCCATTAAAAAGTGTGTTTATTGAAAAAGCAACTTGTTCACCAATTAGAGAAGAAATGAAAAAAATTTCTAAATCAGAAAACTTTGATTTAAAACTGGCAACTGACTATTTAAAGTGGGCACAAGACGATAAAACAATAATAGAAAGAAATGATAGACCACATCTAATAGGAAATCTACGCTTGGATGAAGGATTTATGCATGATATAGAAAAAATGCACGGAATTCCTTCTTCATATGCAAAAACATTTGTAACTGGGGGAAATAGTTTTATAGGCAAATATCCTAGTGGGAGAAAATGGTTACTAATTGGAGAAGATGAAGTTCGCCCCAAAAAAACAAAAGCAGATATATCAAAAGAATATGGAATAGATGAAAAGAATATTTTTACTATTCCTCAACAATACTATCATTTAGATATGTTCATAAGACCAATTGGCTATCCATATGTGCTTGTAGATAGTCCAACACTAGTAAAGAAAAAACTAGATAGGATGTCATTTTCAAAGTCACCATATGAAGCAATACAATTAAGAAGTAGTTTCAATCAATTTGAAAGACAAAGAAAAGATTCTGGATATTCTTCTTGTGAAGACACTGTAAAAGCACTAAAAAAAGCTGGTTTTAAACCAATAGAAATTGCTGGGGTATTTGGCTCTGGAATAAATTTTTTAAATGCAATAATAAATAAACACCAAGATGGCACAATTTCGTATATTACTAATTCAACCACTTGTGATAGTCCATTTATCTCACAAATACAAGATGATTTTGAAAAGGAATTAAGACAAAAAGTTCCTAATGTAAGAGATATTTATTTTATTTCAGGAGAAGATGAAGTTGATAGTTATAACAAAAATTATATGATGAACAACTTACAATCACGTGGCGGTGGAATCCATTGTATGAGTTTAGAAGAACCTAATTTTGAAATTTGGGGGTAAAGTCATTATAATGTTTGAAAAGAGTTGCAAGTGGTATTTCAAATGCTTCTGCAAGTCTGTAGGATTGGTTAGTAAAGCGTAATCCAACAGAAACATTAAATAACTAAAAACATCACATAATATAAAAAGTACATTGTTGGGTTTCATTACATTCCACCCAAACGACTACTAAAATATCAAACAATAAAGTTATAATAAACCATTATTAAATTTCTTTTTATACATATTTATAAAAAGTCTAAAAACAAACTGGTTTTTCATCATTATAGAATATATTTTTAATTTAATTTTATTATAGGGTTTTGAATAATAATCTTCATATAATAAATTATGTGCTGCAATAAAATTACAATATTCAGATTTACTTTCATAATAATGTTTTATTTCATCAGCTATTTTAATTCGTTCAGATAAATTTGTTAAAATTAGAGATTGATACTTTTCTATATCTTTTGTAAAGATAGAACCTTCTAAAAAAAGAACTTCTGGAGCAATTAATACCACATCTATATTGTTTTTTTCTTTTATAAAGAAATGTTTATTTTCGTTTAAATCATCATATGTTTCTGTTGGATAACCTAAAATTATAGAAACTGTGTTAGAAATATTTGCTTTTTTTGATTTTTTTAATATTTTTTTTACATTATCTAGTTCTATGCCTTTATCAATAAAACTAATCATCCTTTTTGAAACGGAATCAATTCCCCAATTTATTTTTATACATCCAGATTTTCTAAGTTTTTTTAACAATTCAGTATCAAATTCTTTTTCAAAACGAGCATATATAGAATATATTATTTTAATTTTCCTTTTTAATAACAAATCAGAAAAGACTTTTAAAAATGTTGGTGAAATAGCATTATCCCAAAAGTAGAAATATTTGGTATTATATTTTTTTATTAGTATTTCAATTTCAGAAATAATTTGTTCTGCTGTTTTTGTTTGATATTTTCTATCACGACTTGCAACACAGAATTTGCATTTTCCCCAATAGCAAGAGACTGAAGACTGTATGGGCAAAACTAACTCTGGACTCAAAAACAATTTTTTATCAATCCCACTAAATGACGGTACCGGCCAATCACTAATTTTTAGACCATTATCTCTTTTATTTACTTTTAAAGTATTTTTATTTTTATCAAAATATATAATATTGTGAATATCTTCTATATTTTTTTCCCCTTTTATGTACTCAATAATTTCAAGTACTGTACTATCCCCATTACCATATGTAATAGTATCAAAAAAAACACCAATCAATTCCGAAAGATTTGTAAATTCATTATATGAAGTACTAAATACAGAACCCCCAATATTAATATGTATTTTTTTATTTTTTTTTCTTTATTAGATATCCCAATAACAAACCAGTAAAAAATTGGCTATACAGATTAATTGAAATACCAATACAATCTGGTTCTTCTTCAACAATCTTATTTGCAGCAGATTGAATATATTCATAAAAAGGATTTGCATGAGAAAGTACATATTTTAAAAATAATCCCACATCTAGTGAATGTTCTTGTCTTTTATTATTAGAAAAAAAACTTAAAAACCCTGGTAAAAATTTTTCAATTAAAACTCTCTCATTATGTAACGTTATATCGACTATATCAGAGATAATACTGATAGCATAATGTGATAAAATTTGATTATAAAAGTATTTTTTATTTTTCAAAATATAATTACAAAAATCTATATTTTCAGTAAATTTACTTATTTTTCCTTCTAAAACGCTATTTGTATATTTATTTTTGCATATTATGTCTTGAAAGTCCTTTGGAAATTCAGATAGAAATTCATCACTTAACTTATAATTATTTTTAGTAATAAATTTTTCAAAAAAATCTTTATTTATATAATTTGAAAAGAAATCAGAATTCAAATCAAAGATCTTTGATTTGACATTATTATTTTCTAGGATACTAACTAATTGAGGTATCCCAATAATTGGTGAAAAATTCATTATTAAAGGCGGATATACAAAAAAATATTTCATTATTTCCTCTCACAGATATTTGTTATTTATACTTATTTCATTTAGTTCAGGAAGATACTTTTTTAAATAATCAATGGAAGTATCGTAGTTCCAACTACAATTTTCACAAATATATATTTTTTTTCTTGCTAATTCTTGTCTAATTGTATTAAAAAACTTGTTTGAAAAAAAAGATTTTTTAATATTTTTATAAGAACCAAAGTCAAAATTACAATTAGAATCATTACAACAGAGTTTAACATCACCATTTGGATTTATTGATATAACATTAAACGGTTGAATACAAGAATTTGTATTATTTTTGTTTAATAAAGGGATAATTTCATCTTTTAACAGCGAAGACTCCACTGTCTCAAATTTCATTGTTCTATTGTTCCAAACCAAAGGATTTTTCATTAACCCAAAATGAATAAGATCAGAATATGGTTGCCATAAACTTAAGAATTTTTTAATTTTAGATTTCTTTGTTAATAAAAAATTAATTGTTCTGCTTGGTGTGTGTCTTCTTCTGAGTCTTCGTTCATTAACTAATTTATCAAATTCCTTAATGTTACTATATACTTTTTCAAAACATAAATTTTGACGATATTTTTCATATGATTCTTTATCCCAACCTTCAACAGAAAACATAATATGTGTCAATTCAAGTAAACTATCAAAATGTTTGTGAGCCAGCGACATATTTGTCGTAACGAGAACATTATATTTCAATTTTCTAAGATAATGAACAAACTCGTCAAAATCAGGATGCAACAGTGGCTCTCCATAAGCAGATAAGGATATAACTTTAATTGATTTAATTTGTTTTATCTGTTTTATTATTTCATAAAAAATTTCTTTCTTCATAAACATCTGTGATTTACATTCAGATAATTGTCGAATACAAAATGGACATTTTGCATTACAATAACCACTAATATCTATTATTACCTGAACTGGCTCCACTTTTTGCAATGTATTAAACTTGAAAGTTTTCTTATAAAATAAAATCAGCGACAGTATATCAAAAAGAAAATTTCTTTTTTTCCTATTCAAATACATTTTTCTTACAAATAAGTTCCAAGGTGAATATTTTTTTTTAATTGAAAAAGAATCTTTTACGATATTATATATATCCTGATGAATATCGTGATATGGACATTCTTCTTTCTTCATTAAATCTAATATGTAATGGTACTTCAATTTATAGTTTTTATATGGTGTTTCTCGTAAATTTTCAAGATATAAATTTTGCCACCAATGAATACAATTTTTATACCAAGGTTTATAATGAAAAGAACCAGCATAATGAATAATTACAGGATTTTCTTTTGCTTCTCTTATTTCTTCATCTTTATATACAAGAGGTTCACTATTTGCTTTAGAACGATTTAGTATTCTAAATATATTATTTCCAGCATTATATTTTAGTTGTAATTTGAACCAAGTTCCCGCCAAAACATTATTTAAAACATCTTGATCATGACAATCAATTTCTGAAGAATTCGAAGAAATTGATTGAAAAAACATATCTTGAATATTATGTTTTCTCCAATAATCTAAATTAATCAATAAGACGCCAGAGTTAAAATAATTATCTAACATACATACTGCACCCAAAGAATATGATGATATATCAGTATCAAATAGATCTGACAGATTACTTTGTATTATAGTATCTGGGTCTAAATATAAAACCTTTGTGCATTCTTTAGGCAAAACACTTGATAATGCAATTCTGTAATACGCAACTCTAGTCAACCTATCATTTAATTTTAAAGGACAATTATTAAATTTTTGGGGTTCTATAGCGTACAATTTGTAGTCATAACCTTGTATGTCGATCCATTTTGTCAAAACTTTTAGTTTCGATTTTGACACACTGCTATATAAAAGATGAAATTTTATTTCATCTTTATTATGATATTTAAACAATGAATGAATAGATGCTGCAACGTGTTGTATATAATTGCTGTCAAATGTATAACAAATCTCAATCATCTAACAATAATACCAAAGACCTGGACCTTTGCAGGTTGCTGACAATTTGCTCCAATCATAAAAATCATTATCAAACTCATTTAGCACATCAGAGTTTTCAATAGATTTTTCGTACTCTTCTATTGCTTTTTCATCAGATTTTTCTTTTATAAAATTCTTTAAATTATCAAACATAAAACCTCCTATATTTTTAGTAATTTCCCAATTTCTAAATCATATTCAGGTGGTGAAAACCTCATAAATCCACTATATGGAGTAAACGTCATTTCACCAAAATATAATTCATTGTTATGTTCAAAAAAATCAATTCTAACAAATTTAAAATCCTTTGATAAAATTTCAGCAAAATTTATCATTTTATCAAAATTTTTAGGAAAAGTGAAATTTGTCATTTTTTCAAATGGAAGATAGGTAAAATCTAATTGTTTTTGATTTCTGTCGCACACAAAACACTCATTATTCTTATAGTATTCCATATATACGGCTCTTCCATTAAAACAATTTACTTTATATTCCAAGTATCCATCTTTTTCATCTTCAGACTCTATATATTCTTGTAAAAAAACCCTACGAGGAATATTTTTGTAATGTAACTCAAATACATAATCAAAAGCAAAATGTTTTGAAAGGTATTCATTTATAATTTTTTTATATTCTAATAAATCTTTTTTACCTTTTTCTGTGGAAAATAAAACATCTTTGTTTTCAACTCTAATCATTTGTTTACAAGCATGATTAGTCTTTATAACAAACTTTTTTGGACAATTAGAAAAATCCAAATTTTCAAAGCAACTAGCAGTTGAGTAAATTTGGGCAAATTTTAATTCTGGAACTCTTTCTCGAACATAGTTAATAACAGTAAGTTTATCAGCACAATATGTTTTTAGGGGGGGGGAATCGTACAATTTTAACCACTGTATTTTTTGTGTAAATGTCTTTGGTTTTCTTAAATCAAGTTTTTCTTTCATGATTTCATTATAAAATTTAGACATATAGGCAGGATAAAGTTTTTCTGGTAAATTTTCAAAAAAAGAGTAATTATATCGCATTATTGTCCTACTTCTTAAACTGCAATATATATTTTAGCACAAATTATAGAAAAGTATAGTATATTGACTTTTTTAATATAAATGTTATATTTTGGTAATTCATATTTGGAGATTTTATATGGCGAATATATTTTTGACAAAGAAGTGCAATCTGAAGTGTCCTTATTGTTTTGCAAATGAATTTGTCAACAAAAATCAAGAAGAATTTTCAATTGAAAACCTAATTAAAGTTATTAACTTTATAACAAAAGATGGAACATCTAGAATTGGTTTAATTGGTGGGGAACCAACTTTATATAGCAAGTTTAGAGAACTTATTAAAATTTTAGATAAAAATAATAAAGTTAAAGATGTAATAATATATACAAATGGCATTGAAATTGATAAATATATTAATCACTTAAACCCAAAGAAATATTCGTTATTATTAAATTGTAATTCTCCAGAACAATTAGGGGAAAACTATGTAAAACTGAAAAACAATTTATTACTACTCAAAAAGGCAAATTTAACTTTTAAACTTGGGTTAAACCTATGGAATTCAAATTTTGCTTATATTTTTGAACTGTTAAAACTTATAAATCGCAATGATTTACGATTTTCATATGCAATTCAAAATGATAAAAAAGTTAATAATAGTAATATAATAGAAGAGTTCAAAAAACAAAAATCTCTTTTATTTGATTTTTTTAATGCTTGTCTTATTAGAAACATTGTTCCTTCATACGATTGTAATAGTTTTCCAGACTGCATATTCACAAATGAAGAAAAAATTTTACTTGTAAAAATAAAACAATTAGCAGAAAAATACGATGTTGATAGCCCAATAAGTTCTTGTAGAACATGTAATCCTGTTATTGATATTTTCCCTGATTTATCTGCAATAAGATGTTTTGGACTTTCAGATTTTTCAAAAATAAATATCTCAGATTTTGATAATTTAGAACAATTAAAAAGATATTATTATGCCAAAATTGATATATTTGCCAAAATAAGTTATGTTATACCAATGTGTGAAAATTGCAAAATGAGAATACTTAATAAATGTGGTATTTGTTTTGCCTATAAACTTTCAAAAATTAAAAAAATTAAAAATTATATTTTATCGGAAGAGTAATATGTACAAATTTTCTGTGCCAATGCCATTTGAAACTAGATTTATTGATGATTTAGTTGAAATAAATAAAGAAGTTGAAAAAAGTAAAATATCAGAGGTATATTTTTCTTTACCGAATAATTGTTCTGACAACTCTGGTTTTGAACAACTCAGAACAACAAATCATATTAAAACCAATTATTCTGATTGGGAACATTTATTTGAATATACTCAAAAAAATGATTTAGAACTTGTTTATCTTCTCAATACACCAAAACCATTTTTTTCTGAAAGCAATTTACTTGATAAACAACTTGAAAAACTTGATAAATTATTAAAAAAATTACAGAAGTCTGGATGTAATAAATTAAGAATCACAAATATCCAATTAATGGAATATATTAGAATTAAATACCCAAAATTTAAAATAAATGTTTCTACTTCTCTAGAATATACAGAAATAAATCAATATATAAATTTTTTAAAAATACAACCATATATAGAAAGTATTGTTCCTTCTTATAATGTAAACAGAAATTTTAAGTTGTTAAAAAATTTAAAAAGTTTATATCCGAATTTAGAAATAGAATTAATGGTAAATGAAGGTTGTATTTTTGGATGTCCGCTTAGATATCAACACAATTTAAGTCTACCATACATACAAACAGAAACATATTTAAAAAGGGATAATAAATTAACTGCTGAATTTTTCAATTCAACTTGTAAAAAATATAGTTACTCAAATTTGCTTGATGAAATTTGCAAAGCAACAATTATTTATCCTTGGGATATAGAATCATATTCTGATATTGGCATTAATAAATTCAAATTAGTTGGTAGAAATTGTCCTGAATTTTCAAATGGAAACTACCTCAAAATATATAAAATGTACTTAAAAGGCATTGATGATCCTAACTATATAAAAGATGAAGAATTTAGATTTTTAAATCATTATATAATGTCAAGAAAAGAAATAAAAATCAAAATAAAAGAAATAAAACCATATCTTCCTAAAATTTCACATTTCATTGAAAATGGACATTTCTGTTCTTCCGTGTGCGGAGTAGAATGTGTTTATTGCTATGACTGTGCAAAAAAAATAAAGGAATTATTATAAACTATTATTGTAAAAATTCCTTTGCAGTAATTATTTTGTCTAAAAGAATTTTAAGGATTTAAAAATAATATAAATTCTTTCAATTACTTTTTTATGGTTTATTTTGAGATTTTAAACTGTCGGACATTTTAAATTCAAAAGAAAAATTCTCATTTTCTGTCAGAAATTTTTAGCCTGCAAGAAGATTATTACTCTGCCGAACAAAACGATTAAATATCGTTTTGTGAGAGGGGAGAACCAAGGGTTCGATTTCGAGACAAAAAAAAGAGGCCTAACTGCCTCTTTCTAAATGGTGCCACGTCTCGGAATCGAACCAAGGACACAGGGATTTTCAGTCCCTTGCTCTACCAACTGAGCTAACGTGGCTCACCTTCTGTATTTATAATATCAACTAAATACTAATAGTCAACAGTTTTTTCTATTTTTCTTGAAAATCCTTGTCCGATAGGCATATATACTCTGCTAAACTGTATAAATTGGCATTACTATTGATAGTTTTTATACCTTTTTTTAGTCCAACTTTATCTAGCTGGCATGTAGTTATTATCGTTTTGTTATCTATTTCCTCTTTTTTATAGAATATTTTTTCTATAAGTTCTTCTATAAATTCTGGATGTTTAAGTAAAAAGAAATTTTCCATTGTAGAACAACTGCCTTTTCTATTTATCATTGGTAAATTAATAAACGAATTTTCTTTTTTAGATAATGGTTTGTGATAAACAATATTATTTTCTGTTTTTATTTTGTAGTTATTTAAAGATAATAATTCATCAAGTGTTATTAATTTATCAGAAATTGTATTTATATTTTTAAGAGTTTTATAACAAGAATCACAAGAACAAACAATATATTTTATTTCCGGTGGGATTGATTTGAGAATTTTTAAAGAATTTCTATCAAATTCTTTAAAATTACCGTCACTCAAATATGGCAAACCACAACAATTATTACTTACGTTAATAACTTGATATCCGAGATTTTCTAATATATTTAAAGTCGCATTCTTATCTGATGAATTTACAAATCTATTCACGCAACCTTGAAAATATAAAACTTTTTCCTTTGTATAGTTACTTATTTTTTTATTTCTTTTGACAACTGGTGTTTTTTTCTTAAAAGATTTTATAAATAGATTAAAAAAGTAGTTTATAGAAAAAGGAATAATACCGTATCTATAGTTATATTTATTCTTTAACTTAGTAAAAATTGATTTTGCATCAATGTTACTAGGACAAAAATTCTTACAAGCATTACAATTCAAACATATATCTAAATTATTTATGAATTTTTTACTTATTTTTTTATTGTTATTGAAAAAGTTATTCAAAACAATATATCTACCACGAGAAAGATACATTTCATTTTTTGTTGCTAAATAAATAGGACAAACACTTTGGCATAATCCACATTTAGAACATTTATATACTTCTTCTTTTATTGTTTCCATAGTTAAATTATCTTACAAAATAGGACTTCATACAATTGCATTTTGAATTTAATTATATGATAATTTATAGTTATGGTACTAGAAAAATTTTTAAAAAATAAAAAAAATATAGCAATTATTATTGGCTTTCTAGCTGTTGTTTTTCTATGTATTTGGGCTTTTGTTTCAGCTGGTATGATAACAAAATCTTTTAAAACAAAAATAATTGAACAAACATACAAAAATAAAGAAGCTAATATTGAAAGTTTATTAGTAACAGAAACAAAAGACGGTGAAAAGTTATTTGAGTTATATGCAGAAAAAGGCAGATATACAGATACAGATAACATAGTTCTGTTGCTTGATTTATTAGGAAACTTTTACGACGGGAACAAAGTAAAAGCTAGTTTTAAAGCAGATCAAGGCACATATAATACAACAACAAAGCAAATAATTTTAAAAGAAAATGTACTAATTGTATATGAAGACGGAATAAATATATCAACAGATATGCTTATATATTCCGGAAAAAACAAGGATATTCTAGCAAAAGGAAATGTTAGAATAGAAAAACCAAATGAAGCTGTTATTATGGGATCTGATGCCGTTTTAGAAGGTGATCATTCAGATTTCCACATTAAAGGTAGAACAAAGACTCAATTCTATATGTAAGAAATAGGTAAGTTATGACAAAGAAAATAATAAATTCAATATTAATATTAGTGTTTGCAACATCAAGTATTTCTTATGGTGCATCTTTAACTGTAGAATCTGATACACAAGAATTTAAAGATAGTGACAGAAAAATTTATTTAGAAGGCAACGTTAAAGTTAAAACAGATGATGTTAACGTATTAAGTCCTAGAGCTGTTGTTGAGGTTGACCCTAAAAATAATAAAGTAAATAAGGTTGAATTTACTGATAATGCA
The DNA here is from genome assembly GCA_017467305.1 of Candidatus Gastranaerophilales bacterium. GTDB lineage: Bacteria > Cyanobacteriota > Vampirovibrionia > Gastranaerophilales > Gastranaerophilaceae > Avigastranaerophilus. Next base: position 90,256 of record JAFTSM010000071.1, on the reverse strand, counting down.
TATTCTTACCAATTAAAAGACGGCAAGAAACATGAGATTAAAGCTCAAATTTTAGAGATGTCACTTTTAAATAAAGTAGTTTCTGCTGAAGGAAATACTATTTCTTCGATTACAGAATCTGATAAACCGGTTGTTATAGTTACAGCTGATAAACAAGAATATAACAAAGTTACAAATACAATGAAAGCGTCTGGAAACGTTAATATTCTTTATAAAAATATTGAGACATTTTCATCACAAGCATTTGTTAACTTGAATGATAAAAATGATGTAAAAAAAATAGACTTACTAGGAAATGCGAAACTACATCAAGGTAAGAACAAAATTCACGCTGATAAATTAACATACGATAATATAACACAAAATGCTGTTGCAACTGGCAATGTTCACACTGATATTACGACAGAAGACAACAAGAGAATCGAAGTTTGGTCAGATTACCAAACATATGATAAGAAAGATAATTTTGTTAGTGCATCAGGTTCTACAAAAATCAAATATGAAGATTATTATGCTTATGGACCCAAATTAAACGTATTTTCAGACAAAGCTACAAAAAAACTTAATGAAGCTGTCTTTGTTGGACGTTCTAAAATTGAAACAAAAGGAAGAACCATTGAGGCTGATAGAATTACAATAACAATGAACCCTAAAGATTTTAAAGCAGAGGGCAATGTAAAATCAGTTATTCCTAATATCGGAAATTAAAAAATAAATATAAAAAAAGAAGCGGTTTTAAACCGCTTCTTTCCTTTTGTAATAGCAATTACATAAAATGTCTTACCCAAATGTATGCTGAAGATAATGTTAATGAAATAAATACAACAACTGCACCATATTTCATAAATTCTAAGAATTTAATTACATAGCCGTGTTTTGCAGCATTTTCAGAAACAATTACGTTTGCTGCAGCACCGATAATTGTAAGGTTACCACCTAAACAAGCACCAAGTGCTAAACTCCACCATAGTGGAAGAACAAAATCTCTACCTTGAGATAATTCGATTTCATGAATCATAGGTGCCATAGTTGCCGTGTAAGGAATGTTATCAATGATACCTGATAAAATACCAGAAGCCCAAAGAATAACAAATGAAGCAATTTGTTGAGAACCAGCAGTAACTTTTAATAACCAATCAGCCATTAATTTAATACCACCAGCAGCTTCAAAGCCACCAATAATAATGAATAAACCAATAAAGAAGAAGATAGTATTCCATTCAACTTCTTTAAATGTTTCTTCTGGGTTTTCAAATAACAACAAGATACTAGCACCGATAAAAGCAATAATACAAGTTGCAATATGAGTGATATCGTGTGTTAAGAATCCTAAGATAACTAAAAGTAAAACAGTCATACTTCTTTTTAATAATGGGTAATCTGTAATAGTTTTAGAGTTATCAATTTCTTGAATACTAGACATTTTTTCTGGAGTAGTAACAAGTTGTTTTCTGTAGCATAAGTACAAGAAAGCAACAACAGCAACCATAATAATAAAGCAGATTAAAGTTAATTCTCTAATGAAGTCCATAAAAGAAAAACCTGCTGCACTACCAATAATGATGTTTGGTGGGTCACCAATTAATGTTGCTGTACCACCAATATTAGAAGCAAAAATTTCTGTAACTAATAATGGTACTGGGTTTAAATCTAATTGTTTTGCAACTACAAATGTGATTGGCATAACTAAGATAACAGTTGTTACATTATCTAAAAATGCTGATAGAACCGCTGTTAAAAATGCTAATGTAATCATAACCATTAATGGTTTACCTTTTGTCATTTTTAAAAGTTCTATAGCCATCCATTTAAATACACCACATCTAGTTGTAATGTTTACAATAATCATCATTGAAACTAACAAGAAGATTACATTAAAGTCAACAAAGTTAATGAAATAAAATTCATTTAAACCTGCTTCAGCTATTTTTTCTTGGCTCACAAGTCCTGAAAATACAACGACAGCCGCACCTAGTAGTGCAATTGTAACTTTAGGTATTTTTTCAAGAGCAATAAAAACATACGCAAGTATTAAAACCACTGCGGAAATCGCTACTGCGTTGTTTTGAACCAACGTGTAAAATTGTTCCATACTCTACCTTTCTAATCTCTATATCAGTAAAATAATAACAAAAACATACTTGTTTCTAAATATAAATAGTTTAATATTTGTTAAAATATGAAAGAAAAACTAAAGTTTTAATTTTATTATCCGATAACACTTATATAACAAACAAAAGGGATTTGTGGTGATAAATAAAAACTTAATATCTGAATATTTGATGTCTAATGAATATCAATGTACTTCATTAAATTTATATGATAATATTCAGACGTTCAATGAAAACAAAATAATTAAAGAAAACTCTATTTTTGGTTTTGGAAATTGTAAAGAGGAAAATATACAGAATTTTATTAATTGTGCATCCGGAAAAGATTCGATTGAAATGAACGATGAAATATCACAACTATTTTCTAGCTTTTGCAGAAATGATGAATACCTTATTGAATAATTTTATATAATATATCAGAGAAGCCCCTAGAAATAGGGGCTTCTTTTTACTCAATTCTTATATCTTGTTTTAAAAATGCTTCTATAAATCCGTCAATATGACCATCCATAACAGAATCTACATTACCAACTTCAAAGTTTGTTCTATGGTCTTTAACCATTTTATATGGGTGGAAAACGTATGAACGAATTTGTGAACCAAAATTAATATCTACATTTTGACCTTTTAGCCTCATTAGTTTTTCTTCATGCTCAGCTTGTTTTATAGCTAATAATTTAGAAGCCAAAATTTGCATTGCAGTTTCTTTATTTTGAAGTTGTGAACGTTGTTGTTGACAGCGAACAACAATTCCCGTTGGTTTATGTAAAATTCTAACAGCAGTTTCAACTTTATTTACGTTTTGACCACCAGCACCACCAGAACGCATTGTATCTACAACAATATCTTCTTGTGGAATTACAATTTTTTTACTAAAGTCTTCAATAACCGGTGAAACTTCTAAACTAGCAAAACTTGTCTGGCGTTTCCCATTAGCATTAAATGGAGAAATTCTAACTAATCTATGAACACCTTTTTCTGCTTTTGCCAAGCCATAAGCATACTTTCCGCAAACTTTGATTGTTGCTGATTTAATCCCAGCTTCTTCGCCGTCAGAGTGTTCAATCATATCAATTTTCCAGTGTTTATCTTCGGCCCAACGCATATACATTCTTAAAAGCATTTGAGCCCAATCTTGGGCATCTGTACCACCAGCACCAGCATTGATTGTGATAATTGCATCAGATTTATCGTATTCACCACTTAATGTTGACTCTACTTCCCAAGTTTCTAATTCTGCTTTTAAAACTTTTATTGTCTTATCAACTTCATATAGCATTGATTCATCTTTTGTTTCTTCATAAAGTTCAAAAAGAGTATCAATATCGCTAACTAAAGTTTCCCAACGGTTTATCTTTTCAAGATTATCTTTATCTTCTTTTATTTCTTGTGCAAGTTTTGAAGATACTTCTGGGTTTGACCAAACATCGCTATCCTGCAACTTTGCCTCATTCTCTTTTATTGAATTTTTAAGAGATTGAACATTAAAAATCTTCAATGCTTTTTCAAACATCTTTTTAACAGGTGTATAAGCTTGTTTAATGTCAACGTATATCAATACTTATTGCCCTTTTTTCTTGTCTGTAGCAAATTCAGAATCTAATCTTAAGAAAACAGGTTTGATTTTTTCTTTTTCTGTAATTTTATTAGGTTTTAAACCGCCCCAAGCAAGATTATCATATTTAAAATCAACAGTTTCATTTAGTTGAGTCAAAATATCCGTTGCAATATTTGGGCAATATGGATATAACATAATAGCTATATGACGCATCGCTTCTAATACGTTATATAAAACTTTTCCACATTCAAGCATTTTTTCTTCTTTTGCAAGAGTCCAAGGTGCATTGTCTGTTACGTATTTATTAACACTATCAGCAAAAGAAACAATTAAATTTGCTGCTTCTGCAACTTCAAATTTATTGAAGTGTTCGATAATTTGAGTTTTGGTGTTGTTAGCCAAAACTGCGATTTTATCATTTTTATCTGATACAAATTCTGGTTTAATTTCACCGTCAAAATATTTAACTAACATATTTAGCGTTCTATTTAATAAGTTACCAATATTGTTAGCTAAATCTGCATTAACTTTTTCTTTGAAGTCTTCATCAGAATAATTTCCATCTTTACCTGTTAATGCAGCAGAAGCCATATAATATCTGAACGCATCCGGCTTATCTAAATTAAATGCTTTTAACACATCGTGTGGTGCAATAACATTACCTAAAGATTTACTCATTTTAGATTGGTCAATTGTAATCCAACCGTGTGCATAAATTGATTTTGCTAAAGGTAAACCTAAAGCCATTAAAATAGCGCTCCAATAAATAGAGTGAAATTTAATTATATCTTTACCAATTACATGAACATTTGCAGGCCATAATTCATTGAATTTTTCAGAAGGATTTTCTAAATCATAACCAATAGCAGTAATGTAGTTTGACAAAGCATCAATCCAAACATAAATTGTTTGAGTATCATCACCATCTACACCAATACCCCACTGTACAGATGCTTTAGTTCTTGATACAGAAATATCTTCAATGTTTTCTAATTGGTTTAAAATTTCATTAACTCTAATTGCAGGTTGAATAAATTCCGGATTAGACTTAATGTATTCAGCAATTTTATCTTTGTATTTTGTTAATTTGAAGAAGTAGTTTTCCTCAGTAACTTCTTCTGGTTTTCTTTGGTGATCTGGGCATAAACCATCTTCTGTTAAATCTTTAGGATTTAAAAAAGCTTCACATCCACTACAATATAAACCAGTATATGAGTGCTTATAAATATCACCATTTTCATATAATTTTTTAAAAATTTGTTTAACAACCTTTTTATGTTGTTCATCAGTAGTTCTAATAATTTGGTCATAACTAATTTCTAATTCTGCCCAAGCTTTTTCAAATTTTGAAAAGTTTTCATCACAAAGTTCTTTAGGTGTCATCCCTTTTGAAGCTGCAGTTTTTTGAATTTTAACACCGTGCTCATCAGTACCAGTAAGCATATAAGCCTTATCAGTCAACTGTCTTTTATGTCTAATTATTACATCAGATAAAATTTTCTCATAAGCATGACCAATATGTGGAGCCCCGTTTACGTAATCTATTGCGGTAGTTAAATAAAATTTTTCTTGCATAATTTATACACCTTTAAACAAATATGATAGAATTAATTTATCACAAAGGAGTTTTATAAAAAAGGGGCTAATATGAGTGAACGATTAAATAATAGAAAAAATAATGAACTAAGAAATATAAAAATAACAAAAGATTATACAAAGCACGCATTAGGTTCTGTTTTAGTGGAGTTTGGGGATACAAAAGTTATTGTTACAGCATCTGTTGAAGAAACAAAACCAAGATGGATGGACAAAGCAGACCCAAGAGGTTGGGTAACGGCTGAATATTCTTTGTTACCATCAGCAACTCATACAAGATGCCAAAGAGAAAGAAATAAAATTTCTGGTAGAACTCAAGAAATTCAACGCTTAATTGGTAGAAGCCTTCGTTCTTGCGTTAATTTAGAAAAATTAGGAGATAGAACAGTAACAGTTGATGCCGATGTTATCCAAGCAGATGGAGGAACAAGATGTGCTTCTATTTGTGGTGGTTTTGTTGCAATGAATTTAGCTTTTGAAAGATTAATTGAACAAGGCTTACTACAAGAGAACCCAGTTATAGAACCAATAGCTGCTATTTCAGTCGGTCTAATTGACGGTGAAGTAAAACTAGATTTAGACTACTCTGAAGATTCAACTGCTCAAGTTGATAGCAATGTTGTAATGACAAAATCATCTAAAATCATTGAGTTCCAAACAACAGCAGAAGGCGCACCATTTGAAAAAGCTCAATTAGATGAAATATATAACCTAGCAAATGATGCAATACAAAAAATTATTTCTATGTACTAGCAAAAAAATAATAGTTTGTGTTTTAGACAAATATGACGGTAGTAAAAGAGGTATTTAACATGACAATTAATTCTGTGAATAATGTTTCATTTTCTGCAAGAAATCCAGAAGCAAAAGCTATGAAAAAAGCAAATAAAGAGCAATATTTTAAGTATTTAAGCCAAGTTAATGCTAATGATGCGTTAAAAATGTCTGTTGGAAGAGAAGTTGAAGACGGTAAATTAAAATCAGCATCAGCAAAAGCGTTCCTTGGTGGTCTTGTTGGATTAGTTGGTTCTCAATTATTAATGAGAGGTGCAGCTAATAAGTCTATTGCACTTGACCAAGTTGGTAAATTAACAGATAAAGCAGCAAAAGGTTTAGCTAACACAATTAAAGTTGGCGTTGTAGCGAATGTTGTATCTAGCGTTGCCCTTGTTTCTTCTGCAATTATTGATTCTGTAAATAAATCACGTGCAAATAAAACAGCTCACGCAAGAGGCTTTTTAAATGATGGCGACTATTCAAAATTCACTTCTAAACAAGAAGCTTATGAAGTAACTGATATGATAAATAAAGCACATGTTAATTAATGTGTAATTGCTATTTTTAAGCAATTATTAGGCTTAGATTGAAACAGCTTATAAGCTGTTTCAATTTCTTTTAATGGGAATTTATGTGTAATTAAAAAACCTGTAGAAATTTCTTTTTCATCAATTAAGTCTAAAAGTTTTTTACAGTGAATAGCATCAACTCCTCCAGTTTTAAAAGTTAAATTTTTACCATACATATCTGGTAGAGGCAAAACCATATTTCTATCATACATTGCAACTATGCCAACTATTGCGTTAGGCCTTGCTATTTTCCACGCCATTTCAAATGTTTCTTTAGTGCCAGCTGCTTCAATAACACTATCAACACCAATATTATTTGTAAGCTTTTTAATTATATCTTCAATATCAACTTCATTTGGGTTTAGTGTACAGTTAGATAAACCTTGTTCTTGTGCGATTTTTAAACGTTCATTATTGATATCTATAGCAATAACATTTGATGCTCCCATATAATTTGCACACATCATAGCGCATAGACCAACTGGTCCAGCACCGATTACAGCGACTGTATCACCTTGTTTTATTTCGCACATTTCAGCACCAAAATAACCACTAGAAAGAACATCGCCAACAAATAATGCAGCTTCATTTGTAACGCTAATAGGTATTCTTGTTAACCCCATATCAGCAAATGGAACCCTAACATATTCTGCTTGGCAACCGTCAATTCTGCAACCTAGCTCCCAACCGCCATTTTGGCAATTATTTATAAAACCACGCTTACAGAAATAACATTCACCGCAAAAAGTAATGCAATTTGCTGCAACCCTATCCCCTTTTCTTATTTGTTTTACGTCTTTACCAACTGCAACTACTTCACCAACAAATTCGTGTCCTAAAGTTAGATTGTTTTTTGCTCTTGGAACAAGTCCGTGCATAATGTGTAAATCACTTGTACAAATTGAAGACATTGTAACTTTAACGATAGCATCAGTATTTGATACGATTTTTGGCATATCTCTGTCTATTAATGCGATTCTATTATCAAATAAAGTATTGTACACAAGTGCTTTCATAAACCTATTATAACTTAAAATATATAAGAGTTGTATAAGACTTGTTTTTAGCGTAAAATTAAAACATAAATTTAGGAATTAAGTTAAGTGGATAAACAGTTTTTAGAACAAATTTTTTCGATTAAAAAGTCTTGGGATAAATCTCATACTGAAATTAGATTTTGTGGTTTAAAGCTTAAAATGAAAAAAAAGCCTAAAACATATACAATGAAAGATTTTGAAAAAATTCATTCTGGTTATGAAAAATTGGTTCAAACTATAAAAGAGAAAAAAGACGAAAAAATAAAAGTAGCGTTTCTAGTTCCACTTGCATCAATGTTTTCAGCAAAAGCGTTGTTTGAAAGAATGCTTAAAAACGATAATTTTGAAGTATCTCTTGTTGTAATTCCTGATATGCGTTTCCCACAAAAAACACAAGAAAATTTAGATAAAACTGGTCAAGAGCTTATTCAATACAAAAATATAATGAACATTGTTCCTATTACAGAAAAAGCGGATAGACTTGTTTTAAAAGATATTGCAGATATCGTAGTGTGTTCACTTCCTTATGACGTTTCGCACGAACAATATAAACTTGAAAACATAATAAAAAATGGTATGTTACCAGTATTAGTAAATTATGGTTTTTATCGTTCAAAATATGATAGAGATTTAATTGGTAATGATAGATGTTCATTGTATTGGAAAGTATTTACAGAAACAGAATTAAATCAAGAAGAATACAATAATTTCCAAAAAATAAAAGGCGAGAATACGTTTTTATCTGGTTATTCAAAAATGGATAGTTACAAAAATTATAAAAAAACTACAGATAAAACAACTATAATGATTGCACCACACCATAGTGTAAAAGGTGGATTTAATGACGCATTAGGTCTTTCTAATTTTTATAACTATGCAGAATTGTTTTTAAAATTACCTGATATGTATCCAGATATCAGTTTTATATTTAGACCACACCCAGCATTATTTTTCTTACTTTCATCACCAAAATATTGGGGACAAAAAAAGGTTGATGAGTATTTAAACAGAATAATTTCTAAGCCAAACGTTGAATATAGCACTAAAGGTGATTATTTTATTGATTTTGCTAATAGTGATGGAATCATTCAGGATTGTGCCTCATATCTTGTAGAGTATTTTTATACAATGAAACCACATTGTTATATGTTAAAATCAGAAAAAGATATTGAAGATAAATTCACACCATTAGGAAAGCAATGCTTAGAGAACTGCTATATTGCCTATGATGAAAAAGCAATAACAGATTTTATTGATAATGTAATTTTAAAAGGTGAAGATACAAAAAAAGAACAACGTGAAAAATTTGCTAAAGAAGTTGTTATGTATAATTATCCGAATGTTTCACAAACAATAATTGATTATTTTGAAAGAAAGCTAAAATGTTTGAAATAAAAACCAATTCAACACACATAAACATCTATATTTCACTGGGGGGGGGTAAAAAGAAAAAGATAAGCCTCAAAAAGATTATCAGGTCTGATTTTTACAAATCATTAAATGATTATAAATACGTTCTTAATAATCTTCCTAATCTTGAAACTTCAGACAAATTTCAAGATGCCATATGGATATTGTGGTTTCAAGGCAAAGAAAATGCGCCAGAAATAGTGAAAAAGTGTATTGATAGTGTTCGTCATTTCCACTCTGATAAACAAATTATTGTTTTAGATTTAGATAACTTAAAAAACTATATTGAAATACCTAATTATATTCAAGAAAAATATGAAAAAGGAATAATTCCACACGCAAATTTTTCTGATTATATAAGATTATGTTTACTTGCCAAGTATGGTGGAACTTGGATTGATTCAACAGTACTATTAACTGACAAAATTCCAGATAAAATTTTTATGGAAAAGTTGTTTTTCTTCAAATCTGCTAATAATTTTGATGATGTTATTGAAAATATTAAAGAAATTGTTCCACAAAAGAAAAAATTCAGATTCTTCCCAAAGAAACTTGAAAAAACAAAGTCAATTTCAAGTTGGTTCATACATACAGTCCCAAACAATAAGGTTATATTAGCAACTTTATATTTCTTTAATGAGTATTGGAAGAAAGAAAATGAATTAAAACATTATTTTATGTTCCATTCCTTTGTTAGATATTGTTTTGAAAATGATGTTGAATGTTCTAACTTTTATGAACAAATGTATTCAATTCCACATAAATATGCATTTCTACTTCACGAGTTTGGAAAAACAAAATATAACAAAGAAATTTTTGATAAAATTATTTCAATGTCTTGTATTCATAAATTAACTTATAGATATTTAGAAAAACAAGACCAACAATGGTTAGATAGAGTTTACAACTTGGATTTTAATGAAACAAAAGGTAAATTTCAAAATTTCTCAATATAATAAGATTTGTGAATAATAGTGTATTTCTATCTCTATTCATGATTACATGTTTAATGGAATCAAGAGTAAAAGGTTATAGTTGTGAAAAGAGTTATAACGTACGGAACATTTGATGTTTTGCATTATGGTCATATAAATTTATTAAAACGTGCTAGAGCATTAGGTGATTATTTAATTGTTGCTTTGTCTTCTGATGAATTTAATCAAATAAAAAATAAAAAATCATTTTATACTTATGAACAACGTAAAATGATATTAGAAGCTTGTCGCTATGTTGATTTAGTAATTCCAGAAGATAACTGGGAACAAAAAGTTTCAGATGTGCAAAAATATCAAGCAGATATTTTTGTTATGGGAGATGACTGGGAAGGCAAATTTGATTTTTTAAAAGACTATTGCGAAGTTGTATATCTTCCAAGAACTCCTGATGTATGTTCAACTGAAACTAAAAAATATTTAAATAAAGGAAGCATGCAATAATGCAAACAAATAATATTGCTATAATATTCGCTGGTGGTGTTGGTCAAAGACTTAACAATGATGTTAATTCTACTCCTAAACAATTTTTAAAGGTATACAATAAGCCAATTATTATTCATACTCTAGAACTCTTTCAACAAAATGAAAATATTAACAAAATCTATATTTCTATTGTTGAATCACATCTTGATTATATAAAAGAACTTGTTGAATATTATCATTTAACAAAAGTTGCTGGTATTACAACAGGTGGAACAACTGGTCAAGATTCCATTTATAAAGCATTAAAAATGGCAGAAAAAGAAAATGATAAAGATTCTTTAGTGCTTATTCATGATGGAGTTAGACCAAATATCACACAAGAAGTTATCAATTTAAATATTGAGAACGCAAAATTAAAAGGTTCATCAATAACTTCAACACCTGCATACGAAACAATTCTATTTAGCGAAAACGGACAAACACCAACAAGTGTTCCATATCGAAGACAAACATTTGCAGCACAAGCACCACAAACTTTTAAACTAGGTGAAATAGTTCAAGCTCACGAGCAAGAAAGAAAAACAAATCCTAATTATACAGATATTGTTGATTCTTGTACTTTATTTACTAAACAAGGAAAACCAACATATATGATTAGAGGAAACTTTGGAAATATAAAGATTACAACAATTGAAGATTTATACGTTCTTCGTGCTTTGATTATTTGTAAAGAAGATATGAATGCATTGGGAATTGATAAAATAGGTGGATAATGAATTTTACAACGAAAATTGAAAAACAAGATATAACAGAAATTGTAAATTCTAAGTTTATTAATTGGAAATATTTTAAAAATTCAACAATTCTTATAACTGGAGCAACTGGTCTTATTGGTTCTTCAATTGTTAAATCTATTTTGTACGCTAATGAACTTTTGAAAACAAATATAAAAGTTTCAATTCTAATTAGAAATAAAAACAAAGCAATTAAAAAATTCGGAAATTCAGTTGATTATATTGTTCAAGATATTATAAAGCCTTTAAAAACAAATAAAAAAATTGATTTTATAATACATACTGCGAATTCTACTTCATCAAAAAGTTTTGTTGAAGAACCAGTTGAAACAATAAATTCAATTGTTGAAGGAACAAAAAATATATTAGAATTTGCAAGAAACAAAAATGTAAAAGGCATTGTATATCTTTCTTCAATGGAAGTTTTTGGTCAAACCTCATTTGATAGAGAAGAACCATTAAAAGAAAATGATTATGGTTTTATTGATATTTCTGAACTTAGGAGTTCATATCCAGAGAGTAAACGCTTAGCAGAAAATATGTGTGTAGCGTATGCAAAAGAATACAATGTGCCAGTAAAAGTAGCACGATTAGTGCAAACTATTGGTGCTGGTGTTGATTATAATGACAATAGAGTTTTTGCACAATTTGCACGAAATATAGTTGAACGAAAAGATATTATTTTACATACAACTGGAGAAACAATTAGAAGTTATTGCTACATTACTGATGTTATAAGTTCTATTTTGGTATTATTACAACGTGGAAAAACTGGTGAGTTTTATAATGTTTCTAATGAACAAACAACTTGTTCAATCAAACAAATGGCAGAAATGTTATGTAAAAAATATACTAGTTCTAAATTAGTTTTTGAACTTGAAAACAATATGAATAGTTTTTATCTTCCAAAATTAAAAACTGTCCTAAATTGTTCAAAATTGAAAGAGTTAGAATGGGAACCTATAGTTTCATTAGAAGAAATGTTCAATAGATTAATTCAAGATTTATATTTAAGAGAAAAACCTTTAGTTTCAAGAGTTTCTGATAGAAAACCTTTATCTAAAAAAATCCTACATTTTTTATTTAATTCAAAAAAAACTACAGATAGTAAAAAAATAACAATACTAGGTTTTTCTTTTGAAAGAAAATTAGAACAAGAATACTATGAAATATGCAAAAATACAGAAGTAGTACAAAACAAAATAGTTTTAATTGATAATCACAATGAAGGCTATTCGGGACATTTAAAATATATTGCAGATGAATTAATAAAACAAAATATCAATTGTGAAATTGTATGGATAGATAAATTTACTAATAACACTGAAGATACTTTCCCAAAACAAATAAAGAAAGTTCAAATAGAAACAGAAGAAGCAGCAAAAGAATTAGCATCAGCAAAAATTTGGCTAGCCACTCAACGTAATAATAATATGTTACGCAAAGGTTTATTCAAAAAAGATAAACAATTCTATATTCAACTTTGGCACGGTAGTTTAGGTATTAAAAAAGTAGGGTTTGATATTCACCCAACAAAAGAAGAAGATTGGATGAAATTAGCAAAAAGAGATTCTTTAATGCTTGATTATACAATTTCTAATAGTGATTTTGAGACAAATGTTTATCGTGGAATATTTTGGGGACAAGGTAATTCTTTATTATTAGGACATCCAAGAAATGATATTTTATTTAAAGATAATTCTAAGTTAAAAGAAATTGTATTCAATAAATTAGGTATTGATATAAATAAAAAAATAATTTTTTACGCACCAACATTTAGAGATGATAATGATACAACTTGTTATAGTATGGAATATGAAAAAGTTCTTTGCGAATTTGAGAAAAAATTCAACTGTGAATGTGTATTTGTTCTCCGTTTCCATCCATGGGCTTTAAATAAATGTCAGTATTTATTTGGAAATAATCCCAAAATTATTAATGGCAATAAGTACAGTGATATTCAGGAACTTATGGCAGTTTCTGATTTTATGATTACAGATTATTCAAGTTGTATTTTTGATTTTCTTTTAACCAAAAGACCTGCATTCATTTATGCTACAGATATTCAAAAATACAATAATGATAGAGGTTTTTACTATCCTTTGGAAAATACACCTTTCCCTATTGGGAAAACAAATGAAGAATTTATTGATAATATCAAACAGTTTAATTGTGAAAACTATCAAAATAGAATTGAAACCTTCTTAACTTCAGTAGGTTGTATTGAAGATGGGAAAGCAACTGAAAGAGTAGTTTTGCTCATTCAAAAAATTATGGGATATTAATATGAAAAAAGAAAAAATTAGTGATGTAGGTATAATTTCATTTTCTCTTCATTCTGATGGCTACAATTTTGGTGCTGCTCTACACTCATTTGCATTTCAAAAATATTTAGATAAAATTGGTGTAGACAACGTTATAATAAATTACTTTCCCAAAAGTGTTTGGCGTAATTGTGTTCTGAATGACATTTTTATGAACATAATAAAATTCCAATTTATCTCTATGTTCAAAAATATAATAAAGTTATTTTTTATCTTAATAAAGAAGAAAAAATTTCATAATTTTTTTAAGAGAAATTGTAATATCACAAATAAACAATATAATGTTAAATCGCTCGAAAAATTGAACACAATATCTCGTTTTGTATGCGAAACAGACGTTACTTGGGCTCATTTAAAAGGAGGGTATGATAGAGGGTTTTTGTGTGATTTACCAAATATGAAAAACAAAAAAAATGTTGCATATTCAGTTGATTTTGGTTCTAAAGATATATCTTTTAATGATGCAATTTTATTAAAAAAATATGCAAAGAACTTTGATAAAATTTCCATTAGAAATATTTTCAAGTTGGATTATTTTAAAAATATTGTTGATAGAAATGATATTACTATTACCATAGACCCTGTATTTCTTATTGATAGTACAGATTATGTAAAAATAGCAGAAGAAATAAAGTATGAAAAAGATTATGTTCTCGTTTATAACTGTCAAGAAAATAATACAGAAATGATTGAAAAAGCATATAAATATGCAAAAGAAAATTCTCTTGATGTAAAAATCATCAATTGCTTTATGAATAACTATCAAAAAATAGAAGACTCTTATCCTACATTAATTGGTATCGAAAAAGTTCTTGGTCTTATCAAAAATTGTAAGTTTTTGTTTACAAATTCATATCATGGAATTTGTTTTGGAATAATTTTTGAAAAGGAATTTTTTGCATTTTCAAGAAAAGCAAATAATGAAAAAATACTTACTGTTTTGCGTTTGTTCAATTTAGAAAATCGTTTAATAAATGATAAAGAAATAATGCCTTGTAATATTGATTATATTTCAGCAAAAAATTTTGCTACCGAAATTATTCAAAAATCTAAATTATTTATTGAAGATGCACTAAAAGAAAAAATTCTCGGGGGGGGGGGTAACCCTTAAACACCCTATAAATAGATTTATAAAGGAAACTTTCATAAATTTTAATTTAAACTTTATGAAAGTTTTTTATTGTCTTTGTAATAATTTTTGAGGTATATAATGAGCGAAAAAGATTTTTATTATGGTTTACTTAAATATTCGTCTATAAACATTGGAGATGAAATTCAGTCAATTGCGGCACTTCGTTTTCTTCCATCAATTGATAAATTAGTTCATCGTGAAAGTATTAGCAAATATAGAGCAGATAAAAAAACTAAATTAATAATGAATGCTTGGTGGATGTGGAGACCAAACTTTTTTCCACCCTCAAAAGATATTGAGCCATTACTTATTTCTATGTACATAAATACAGATATTCGAAACAAATTTTTACAAGACAAAACAAAAAAATATTTGATTGAAAATGGTCCAGTTGGTTGTAGAGATAAATTTACTGCTGAATATTTAAACAATAATGGTATTCCCGCATATTTTAGTGGTTGTCTTACTTTAACATTGCAAAGAAATCCCAAATTAAAAAGAAAAGATTATATTTTAACTGTTGACCTGCCAGAAATAATAGTAAATGAAATAAAAAAAAGAACGAATAGACCAGTTTATTCATTATCTAGGATGTTATTACCAAATAAAACTGAAAAGAGAATGAATGTTGCAAAGTCAATGTTATATTTATATCAAAGTGCTCATTGTGTAGTTTCTTCACGTCTACATGTTTGTATGCCATCATTAGCACTTGAAACACCAGTTTTGATGATAGAAACAAATGATAAATTATTATCAAATGATGGAAGATATGAAGGTTTAAAAAATTTGTGCAATCATATTTCAGAAGATGATTTTATGAAAAATCCGAATATTTATGACTTTGAAATTCCACCATCTAATCCAACCTCATATCTCGAGATAAGAAACGATTTAATTGCTCGTTGTAAAGATTTTACTGGTTATGACAGTAAAAAATCTTCATTAGAAGATATCGAGAATGAAGATTTTATTATTATGAATTTACTTAATTCAATGAGGTATGTTTACAATGATTATGCGAAATATATTCAATGGTTTATAAAACCATATGACTTACTAAAGACATTTTTCAGAAAATCAATTCTTAGATTGTCAAAGCACGATATCATTGAAAAAAATTACTAACTCTCTAAAAAATTTAAAAATGAAGAATCTGTTTGTTTGGCTGAAATTATAGATAAATTTTTGAAAACAAACATTAATTGTATTTAAAACACTTGCAAAATTCTCGCAAAACTATATAATAAAAATATGATGAACATGAATTTAACAATTTCATACCAACAAATTCGACGCGATAGCCGACGCGCAAGCCTTATATGTGGCTAAATTTGTTGTGTTTTAAGTTCATATTATAAAAGAATTAATTAAAGCACCTTGTTTGTGTCACATACATGCAAGGTGTTTTAGTTTATAGTTTTTAGATTAAGGAGAAAAAATGTCACTAGCAGAATTAAAGGGAAAAGATTTTATAAATCTTGAAGATTTTACTTCAAAACAAATTTTAGAATTAGTTGATTTAGGTATAAAACTAAAAAAGAAAACAAAAAATAACAAAGACTTAAATCTTTTAAAAGGCAAAAACTTAGTAATGTATTTTGCCAAACCAAGTTTAAGAACAAGATTAAGTTTTGAAATTGGAGCAAAAAAATTAGGTGCTAATGCCGTTGTTATTAAGCAAGAAGAAATCATTCTCGGCGCAAGAGAAAGTATTGAAGATACTGCTAGAGTTATTTCTCAATACGCTGATGCAGTTACACTTAGAACTTTTAAACACGAAGACGTTGAATTATTTGCAAAATATGCGTCAATTCCAGTAGTAAATGCATTAACAGATTTATCACATCCTTGCCAAATTATGGCAGACTTAATGACTATCAAAGAAACTTTTGGAACATTTAAAGGTTTAAAATTTTCTTATGTTGGTGATGGAAATAACGTAACAAACAGTCTTTTAAAAGGTGCTGCATTAGTTGGCGCAGATATTTCAGTTGGTTGTCCTAACGATTACAAACCGAATGAAAACCAAATAAAAATCGCACAATCTATTGCAGAAAAAACTGGTAGTAAAATTCAAATTATTGATAGCCCATATGAAGCAGTAAAAAATGCTCATGTAATTTATGGTGACGTTTGGACAAGTATGGGTCAAGAGGCAGAATACGAGCAAAGAAAAGAAATATTCAAAGGTTATCAAATAAATGATGGCTTATGTGCAAATGCAGATAAAAATCATATAGTTTTACACTGCCTACCTGCACACAAAAGTGAAGAAATCACAGGTGAAACTTTTGAAAAGAACGCAAAGCATATATTCAACCAAGCACAAAATAGAATGTATGCACAAATGGCAATATTAGCAACAATAATGGCATAAAAGGAGATATAAAAATGGGAAAAGAAAAAGTTGTTTTAGCTTATTCAGGTGGACTTGATACTACAGTTATCATCCCTTGGTTAAAAGAAAATTATGATTATGAAGTAATCGCTGCTTGTATCGACGTTGGTCAAGGTACAGAAACAGATGGTTTAGAAGAAAAAGCATTAAAGACTGGTGCTAGCAAATACTATTTAGTTGAATGTGAAGAAGAATTTGTTTCTGATTATGTATATCCAACAATGAAAGCTGGTGCAGTTTATGAAGGTAAATACTTATTAGGTACAAGTATTGCAAGACCATTAATTGCAAAAAAATTAGTTGAAATCGCTTTAAAAGAAGGTGCAGTTGCAATCTGTCACGGTGCTACTGGTAAAGGTAACGACCAAGTAAGATTTGAACTTGGTATTAAAGCATTAGCACCACACTTAAAAATCATTGCACCTTGGAGAATTTGGGATATTCAATCAAGAGAAGATGAAATCGAATATCTTGAAAAAAGAGGAATTGAAGTACCTATGAAAAAGGATGATTCATACTCTAGAGATAAAAACCTATGGCACTTAAGCCACGAAGGTTTAGAGTTAGAAGACCCAGCAAATGAGCCAAACTATGATAAGTTATTGCATTTATCTGTAACACCAGAAAAAGCACCAGATAAAGCAACTTACGTAGAAATTGAGTTTGAACAAGGAACTCCAGTAACTTTAGATGGTGAAAAAATGTCACCAGCAACAATGCTTAAAAAATTAAATGAACTTGGTGGAAAAAATGCTATTGGTATCATCGACCTTGTAGAAAATAGAGTTGTTGGTATGAAATCTAGAGGTGTTTACGAAACTCCTGGCGGAACAATCCTTTATGCAGCACACAAGGAACTTGAATATTTATGTTTAGATAAACAAACTCAATCATTTAAGAGCATTGTTTCAAACAAATTTGCAGAATTAGTATATTCTGGTGAATGGTTTACACCATTATTTGAAGCATTATTAGCATTTGTTGAAAGCACTCAAAAAACTGTAACAGGTAAAGTAAAACTAAAACTTTATAAAGGAAATATCATTCCAGCAGGTGCAGAATCTAAGTATTCATTGTATAATGAAAGCTTAGCTAGCTTTACAACAGGTGATTTATACAATCACAAAGATGCTGAAGGTTTTATCAACTTGTTTGGTTTACCTTTAAAGGTTAACGCATTAGTTAAAAAGCTAAATGGTGTAGAATTTAAGCCGGAAGAAAAATAAGAGGTAGATTATGCAACAGTTGTGGGGTTCAAGATTTTCTAAATCTCCAGAAAAAATAGTTAGTGACTTTAATTCATCTTTATCATTTGATTCTAAATTGTATCAATATGATATAGAGGGAAGTATTGCTCATGCAAAAATGCTTAGTTTTCAAGGGATTTTATCTTGTGAAGAAACTGAACAAATAATCAACACATTAAATGAAATCTTGGCTGAAATTAATGAAGGTAAGCTTGAATTTAATGTTGAATATGAAGACATTCATACAAATGTTGAAAAATTCTTAGTTGAAAAAATTGGAGAAGTTGGAAAAAAACTCCACACTGCAAGAAGTAGAAACGACCAAGTTGCATTAGATATTAGACTTTACTTAAAAGCTGAAATTAAAAACATTCAAAAATTATTAGTAAAAACAGTATCTACCTTAGTAAACATGCAAAAGGAAAATACTACAACAATTATGCCTGGGTATACTCACTTGCAAAGAGCGCAAGCAATAACATTTGCACACCACTTAGGTGCATATGTTGAGATGTTTAAAAGAGATTTTGAAAGATTAAATGATACTTTCAAAAGAGTAAATATTTTACCACTAGGCTCTTGTGCCTTAGCGGGTACTCCTCACAATATTGATAGAGAGAAAACTGCAGAAATCTTGGGATTTGATGGGGTTTGTTTAAATTCAATAGATGGAGTGTCAGATAGAGATTTTATTATTGAAGCACTTTCTAGTCTTTCAATAATAATGACTCATCTATCAAGATTTTGTGAGGAGATTATACTCTGGGCTAGTTTTGAATTTAAGTTCATTGAACTTGATGATTCTTATGCAACAGGTAGTTCTATAATGCCTCAAAAGAAAAACCCAGATGTTGCTGAATTAATCAGAGGTAAAACTGGTAGAGTTTATGGTGATTTATTCACACTTCTAACAGTTATGAAATCACTACCACTTGCTTATAACAAAGATATGCAAGAAGATAAAGAACCATTGTTTGACGCAGTAGACACAGTAAAAGTTTGCTTGGAAATTCTACCTTGTATGCTAGAAACTATGAAAGTAAACAAAGAAAATATGCTAAATGCAGTTCACAAAGGCTTTTTGAATGCTACAGATGTTGCTGATTATTTAGTAGATAAAGGAGTTCCTTTTAGAAAAGCACACGAGATTTCCGGTAACTTAGTAAAATATTGCGAAAGTCAAAATATAACTCTTCAAGATGTAACTCTTGAAAAATACAAAGAACAATTTGATGGTTTTGAAAATGATATTTATGAGAAAATCAAACCTGAAAATTCAGTTGAAGCGAAAAAATCACTAGGTGCTTGTTCAAAACAAGCAGTTGAAACAGTAATAACAATTAATGAGAAATGGATTAAGGATAATGAAATCAATTAAAGCAGCAGTTATAGGGGCAACAGGCTACGCAGGTCAAGAACTTGTTAGACTTTTATACAATCATCCAGAAGTTGATGTAAAAGTTATAACTTCTAAAAGCTACTTAGGTGAAAACTACACTGATATTTATTCTAATTTTAGTCATATAACTGAAGATATTCTTCAGGATGATGATTTAGAAAAAATATCAAAAGAGGTTGATGTTATTTTTGTTGCATTGCCACATGGTATTTTAAGCAAAAAAGTAACAAAAGAAATTCTAAACAACTGCAAAATTATTGATTTAGGAGCAGACTTTAGAATTGAAGATAAAGATGTTTATGAAAAATGGTATGCAACTGAACATATATCTTTTGAATTAATGGAAGAAGTTGTATATGGTTTATGCGAAGTTCATAGAGATAAAATCAAAAATGCTAAACTAGTTGCAAACCCAGGTTGCTACACAACAACAAGTATTTTAAGTTTATACCCAGTTGTAAAAGAAAATTTGATTGATACTAATACAATTACAATTGACGCAAAGTCAGGTGTAACTGGTGCTGGTAGAGGCGTAAGTTTAAATACTCACTATTGTGAAACAAATGAAAATATGAAAGCTTATAAAGTGGCTTCACACAGACATACTCCAGAAATAGAACAAGAACTTTCAAAAGCAGGAAATAAAGATATTAAATTAACATTTACACCTCATTTAACACCAATGAATAGAGGTATCCTTGCAACTTGTTATGCAAACTTAAAAGCTGGTGTTACATATGAAGATGTTAAACAAGCTTATGAAAAACATTTTAAAGATGAATATTTTGTTAGATTAATGAAAAAAGGAAACTTCCCAGAAACAAAATGGGTAAAGGGTTCTAATTTTATTGATATCGGATTCGAAATTGATGAAAGATGTAATAAATTAATAGTGCTTGGTGCATTAGATAACTTAGTTAAAGGTGCAGCCGGCCAAGCCGTACAAAATATGAATATTTTATTTGGACTAGACGAACGATGTGGCTTAAATACCGCAGGGATTTTCCCAGTTTAATTAGTAGAAAATAACAACGATATTTAAGGAGAAACAATGATAACAAACAATAAACAAAATTTTGAAATTATAACTGGTGGTATTACTGCGCCAAAGGGATTTCAAGCAGCGGGAAAACATATAGGGATTAAAAAAGCAAAAAAAGATTTTGCAATTATTTATTCACAAGTACCAGCTTTAGCAAGTGGCGTATTTACTAAAAACATCGTTAAAGCACCACCATTATATTGGTGTGAAAAATTAATTAATTCAGGTAAAAAAATTCAAGCTATAGGTATTAACTCAGGTAATGCTAATGCTTGTACTGGTGAAAAAGGTTATGAAAATGCTGTAGAATGTGCAAAACTTTTGGCATATTCATTAAATATTAGTGAAGAATCAGTTTTAGTAACATCAACTGGTGTTATTGGTGTTTATTTGCCTATGGATGTTATGAGAAAAGGTATTGTAGAAACAGCAAAAACAATTTCATCAGATAGAGATTCTGCTATTGATTGTGCTATGGCAATTATGACTACAGATACTTTTACTAAAGAAATCACAGTTAAATTAGATATTGATGGTGTAGAGGTTAAAATTGCTGGTATTGCAAAAGGTTCTGGCATGATACACCCTAATATGGCTACAATGTTGAACTTCATCACAACTGACGTAAATATAGAAAAAGAACTTTTAGATAAAGCATTTAAATCTAATATTGATGATAGTTTTAATATGATTACAGTTGATGGTGAAACAAGTACAAACGATATGGCTATTATTCTTGCAAATGGTTGTGCAAACAATGAAATCATCAATAAAGAAGATGAAAACTACGTTAAATTCAAAAACGCATTAGAATTTGTTTTAAAATATCTAGCAAAAAGCATTGTTAAAGATGGTGAAGGCGCTACAAAAATGATTGAGTGCCACATCAAAGGTGCTAAAAATAAACAAGATGCAAGAGTTTTGTGTAAGGCTATTTTGAATTCAAACCTTGTTAAAACTGCCTTCTTTGGACAAGATGCTAACTGGGGCAGAATCATTTCTGCAATGGGTGCTACTTGTTTAGATTTTGATCCAACAAAAGCAAAAATAACTTTTATTAGCAATCAAGGTGAAATTACATTGTTCGAAAATGGTGCACCAATTGCTTTTGATGAAGATTTTGCTTTTAAAATCTTAAGCGAAAATGAAATAAAAGTTATTGTAGAACTTCAAGATGGTGATGCAAAAACAATTGGTTGGGGTAGTGACTTAACTTACGACTACGTAAAAATCAATGCAGAATATAGAAGCTAGGTGAAACATGATTAATTATATAGAAACAGCCGTAAAGAAAGCAGATATTTTAATTGAGGCAATGCCATATATAAACAAATTTCATAACAAAATAGTTGTTGTGAAATACGGTGGTAGTGCAATGACTGATGAAAAAATAAAAGAATCAACTATTTCTGATATTGCATTTATGAAAATGGTTGGAATTAAACCTGTTATTGTTCATGGTGGTGGACCAGAAATTAATGCACAATTAAAACTATCTAATATCGAACCAAACTTTGTTAATGGAATTAGAGTTACAGACGAAAAAACAATGAAAACAGTGGAAATGGTTCTATCTGGTCAAATTAATAAGTCTATTGTTTCAGAATTTCAAAAAAATAATACAAAAGCAGTTGGTATTTCTGGTAAAGATGGTTTATTAATTGAAGCAGTAAAAAAGACTGAAGGCAATGTTGATTTTGGTTTTGTAGGCGATATTAAAGATGTTAATCCAGAGATAATTAATTCATTAATTGAAAACGATTTCATTCCAGTTATTTCTCCAGTTGGTGGTGATAAAGACGGAAATACTTATAATATCAATGCAGACGTTGCAGCGGTTGAAATTGCAATTAAGTTGAATGCAGCAAAATTAGTATTCTTAACTGATATTGAAGGTATAAGAATGGATGAGAACAATCCTGATAGTTTAATATCAAAAATAAAACCACAAGCAGCTTTAGATTTAATTAAAAAAGGAAATATTAAAGGCGGAATGATTCCAAAGACAGAATGTTGTGTAAAAGCAGTTCAAAATGGTGTTGATTCTGTTCACATTATTAATGGAAAAATCAGCCACTCTATACTTCTTGAAATTTATACTAAAGACGGTATTGGTACTGTTATTGAGGAGGAATAATGAATATAAAACAACTAGCTGATAACTTTGTAATGAATACATATTCAAGATTTCCTCTTACCTTTGTTGATGCTAAAGGTGTATGTCTTTACGACGAAAACGGGAAAGAATATCTAGATTTTACATCAGGTATTGCAGTAAATGCATTGGGTTATAGCAACGAAGCAGTATTAAATGCGGCAAAAGAACAAATGGAAAAATTCTTCCATACTTCTAATTTGTATTACACAGAGCCAATGGCAAAATTAGCTCAAAAATTAGTAGAAAAAACTTGTTTTGATAAAGTATTTTATGCTAATTCTGGTGCAGAAGCAAATGAGGCAGCCTTTAAACTAGCAAGAAAATATGGTTATCTAAATAAAAATGGTGCTTCTAAAATCATTTCTATGAAAAATTCTTTTCACGGTAGAACACTTGCAACTGTTACATTAACAGGTCAAGAAAAATATCAAAAAGGATTTTCTCCACTTGTTGAAAATGTTTTATATGCAACTTTTAACAACATAGAGTCTGTAAAAGAATTAATATCAGATGATGTTTGTGCAATATTTGTTGAACCAATTCAAGGTGAAGGTGGTTTATTACCAGCGAAGCCAGAATTTTTAAAAGAATTAAGACAAATTTGTGATGATAATAATATTCTTTTAATTTTTGATGAAGTTCAAACTGGTGTTGGTAGAACTGGCAAATTGTATTGTTACCAAAACTATGATGTAGAGCCAGACATTTTAACATCAGCTAAAGCACTTGGTTGTGGTATGCCAATTGGTGCAATGATGGCTAAAGATTTTGTAGCGAATGCATTTGAACCTGGTAATCACGCTTCAACATTTGGTGGTAACCCAGTAGCATGTGCTTGTGCAAATGCACTGATTGATGAGTTTGATGAAAAAGATATTCTATCAAATGTAAATGAAGTTGGCGTATATTTAATTGAACAACTAAAAACAATTAACTCACCTAATATAAAAGATATTAGAGGTCTTGGTTTAATGGTTGGTATTGAATTGAATACCGAAGTTAAAGATGTTGTTATAAAATGTATGGAAAAGGGTTTACTTGTAATTAATGCAGGTGCAAAAGTTATAAGATTTGTTCCACCATTAGTAATTACAAAGGCCGATGTTGATAAAGCTATTTCTATTTTAAAAGAAGTTATTTAAATAAAAATTTCTTGTATAATAAAAATATGAAAAAGTTTATAATCAAAACACTGGGATGCAAAACAAATCAAGTAGAATCTGCATTAATTGCAGAGATTTTGACAAGCAACAATTACATCGAAACAAATAGTATTGAAGATGCTAATTATTATATTTTAAACTCTTGTTCAGTAACTCACATTGCAGATACAAAAAACCTATCATATTTAAGACGTGCAAGAAGAGAAAATCCAAATTTAAAAATAGTTGTAACTGGCTGTATGGCACAACTAGAAAAAGAAAATCTTTTAAAAGATAACATTGCTGATTTTGTTATAGGAAACAACGAAAAAGCAGATATTGTAAAAATCATAGAAAAAGAAGAAAACATCTGTGTTTCAGATATTTTTTCTCACGACAATTTTAGATACGAAAAACTACATCAAACACATAGAACAAGAGCCTCTGTTAAAATTCAAGACGGATGTAATAATAGATGTTCATACTGTACAATTCCTTATGCGAGAGGGAAAAACCGTTCTAACTCTATAGAAAATGTCATAGAACAAGTTAATTTATTCGCAGATGAAGGATATTTTGAAACTGTTTTAACTGGTATTCACATTGGGCAATGGGGAGAAGATTTTAAACCTCAATTAAAACTTCAAAACTTATTAGAAGAAATCGAAAATTCTAAAATAAAAAGATATAGATTAGGCTCACTAAACCCGTTAGAATTAACCCCAGAATTCATAGACTTTTTATCTAAAAGTGAAAAATTCTGCCCACATTTCCACCTTTCATTACAATCTGTTTGCGACAAAACTCTAAAAGCTATGAATAGAAAGTATTCTGCTGAACAAATAAAAGATTTAGTTAAATATATCAATACTAAATTCACAAACGCATTTATTGGAAATGATATTATTGTTGGTTTCCCAAATGAAACTGAAGAAGATTTTGATGTGACCTACAACAATTTAAAAGAGCTAGAATTAACAAGAATACACGTTTTCCCATATTCAAGAAGAAAAGGAACACCAGCAGATAAAATGACAGGACAAATTTCTCAAGAAGAAAAGAAAAGACGAGTTACACTAGTACAAGAATTATCAGATGAAAAAATAGAAAATTTCTTCAAACAAAATATTGGAACAGAAAACGAAGTAATCATCGAAAAAGTACGAGATAAAAAGTCTGGATTTTTAAAAGGTGTAACAAAGAACTACATTAACGTATTAATTGATGCAGCTGACACCTACAAGGATAAACTTGTAAAAGTAAAATTAACAAGCTTATCAGAATACAATGAAAAGATGATAGCGGAAATTTCAACTTAACATATCATCACCATTAATTTACATGTAAAACATCAATGTGATACGATTAAATAACAGATTACGGGTCGAGAAAAGGGAATATTAAATGCGTTATGTACCGTTGCATGTACATACTGAATATAGTTTATTAGACGGTGCTATTAGAAACAAGCAATACATCAAGTTTGCTAAAGAAAACAACTTTGAAGCCGTTGCAATTACTGACCACGGTGTAATGTATGGTGCATTAGAATTTTATAGACTCGGTAAAGACATGCAATTCAAAACCATTATTGGTTGTGAATTTTATGTTCTGCACGGCGACATAACACAAAAAGATTCAACTAATAGAGAACTTTTCCACTTAGTGCTATTAGCAAAAAATAATACTGGCTACAAAAACCTTGTAAAGCTTGTTAGCATCGCACACATAGATGGTTTTTACTATAAACCACGTATTAATAGAAAAATTTTAGAAAAACACTCAGAAGGTCTAATCTGTTTATCTGCTTGTATTGCTGGTGAACTTGCTCAAGATGTTTTAAACGGAGACAAAGAAAAAGCACGTGAAACTGCTAAATGGTACAAAGACCTATTTAAAGATGATTACTACATAGAAATCCAAGACCACGGTTTAGAAGAACAAAAACGTTCTAACCCAGAACTTATTAAAATAGCTAAAGAAATGGATATTCCATTAGTAATCACTAACGATAGCCACTACCTAAAGAAAAGTGATGCTTCTTGGCACGATACATTGTTATGTATTCAAACAAATGCACTAAAAAAAGATGAAAATAGATTTAAATTTTCAAGCAGTGAATTTTATGTAAAAACCCCAGAAGAACTACGTGAAGCTTTCCGTTGGTTGGATGCAGAAACATTTGAAGAAGCAATTGAAAATACAGCTCGCATTGCTGATAAATGCCACGTTATACTTGAACTTGGCAAGAGTATTCTTCCTTCATTCCCAGTTCCAGAAGGTTATGATATTACATCATACTTGGCACACCTAGTTAGAAATGGCTTACATAAAAGATATGAAGAAATAACTCCAGAAATTGAAGAACGTTGCAAATATGAACTTGATGTTATTCACACAATGGGTTTTGACGCATATTTCGTTATTGTTTGGGACTTCATCAACTACGCAAAAACTCACGGTGTTCCAGTAGGCCCCGGCAGAGGTTCTGCCGCTGGTAGTTTAATCGCATATGCACTTGGAATTACAGATTTAGACCCAATTAAGCACCACTTATTCTTTGAACGTTTCTTAAACCCAGAACGTATATCAATGCCCGATGTCGATATTGACTTTGGTGACGGTCGTGAACGTGTTATTGAATACGTTACTCAAAAATACGGTAAAGACAAAGTATGCCAAATTATCACATTTGGTACACTTGCTGCAAAAAACGCAATTAAAGCCGTAGCACGTGTTATGGATATCCCATTTGAAATATCAAACAAAGTTAGCCAATTAGTACCCTCAACACCAGGTATTACTATTGATGAAGCACTAGAAGAATCACCAGACTTTAAAAAAGTCTATGATGAAGATTCCCTAATCAAACAAATTGTTGATGAAGCTAGAAATATTGAAGGCTTAAAGCAAAATACAGGCATGCACGCAGCTGGTGTAATTATCTCTCACCACCCATTAGACCAAATTGTACCAGTTCAGTACGCTAAAGAAGGAAACGTAATTACTGAATATCCAAAAGAAGACTGTGAAAAAGTTGGTCTTCTTAAAATGGACTTTTTGGGATTAAAGAACTTAACTATCATTGTTCAAACGCTTGAAATGATAAAACAACGCCACGGTGTAGAAATTGATATAAACAATATTCCACTAGATGACGAAGCCACATACAAAATGCTAATGACAGGGGCTACAGATGGTGTATTCCAGTTAGAATCTGCAGGTATGAAACAACTAGTAAAAGACCTTCGCCCTTCTGTATTTGAAGACTTAGGTGCGTTAGTTGCACTATTCCGTCCAGGTCCACTAGGTTCTGGCATGGTTAAAGACTTCGTAGAAAGAAAACACGGTAGACAAGAAATTAAATATGCTCACCCTTCTTTAGAACCAGTTTTAAAAGATACATATGGAACACTTGTATATCAAGAACAGATTATGCAAATCTTCCAAATCTTGGCAGACTATACACTAGGTGGTGCTGACGGTGTACGTCGTATCATGGCGAAAAAGCACCCAGAAGACTTAGTAAAGCTTGAAGGTCCATTTATTGAAAAAGCTGTTGGTAAAGGTATGTCAGAACAAGACGCAAAAACTCTGTTTGACCAGATTGGTAGCTTCGCTGCGTACTGTTTTAATAGAGCTCACTCTGCTTGTTATGCGTTTGTTGCCTATCAAACTGCATATTTAAAAGCACACTACCCTGTTGAATACATTTCAGCAATGTTAACAAACTCAAAAGACTCACAGGAAAAAACTCAACTATACATTTCTGAAGCTCAAAAACTTGGTATTAAAGTTCTTCCCCCAGATATAAATAAATCAAATTCAGAATTTACTCCAGACGGTGATAACATTCGCTTTGGATTAAACTCTATTAAAGGTATTGGTGAAGCTGTTCTTAAATATATTGAAGAAGAACGTGGAAAAGACGGCGAATTTAAATCCGTAGCTGATTTTACACAAAGAATAAACCCAAGAATTGTAAACAGAAAAGCACTTGAAAACTTTACTAAAGCCGGTGCAATGACTTGTTTAGAACCTTGCCGCAAGAAATTATTTAACAATATTGATAACATTTTAAATTCAGCAGCAAGAGAAAATGAAGCAAAAGAACTAGGTCAAGTTAGCTTGTTTGCAAGTTTAGGTGGCGCAAACGCTACAAGTAGCTATCAAATGCAATCTTTTGAATTATATGGAACAGATGAAGAGTTTACTGATAAAGAAATTCAAGAATTTGAAAAAGAATATCTAGGTTTCTATGTAACAAGCCACCCTCTAGAATCTATTCGTGACAAGTTGCCTTTCTTGACTACTCACGACATAAATTCTTTAACAGAAATACCAAACGACACATTTGTAACAGTTTGTGGACTTTTAACATCTGTAAGACAAATACCAACAAAAAAAGACCCTACAAAGTTTTTAAAAGCTGGTGTAATTGAAGACTTAACTGGTGAAATAGCATATGTAGCTTTCCATAAAACATTGCAAGAATGTAACTCTTTAATTGAACAAGAGAAAAAAGTAATTATGTCTGGAAAACTTCAAAAAAGAGAAGAAAGTAACCCACAAATTATTGTTGAAAGTATTAAACCAGTTGAAAACAGTAACATAATAACATTAGAGTTTAAAGAAGAACTTCCATTTGAAACAGTTATGGCACTAAAATCAATACTAGCTAACTTCAAAGGTAGTGACCCACTTGTTATAGTTGCAGATAACAACGGAATAAAACAAAGAATTTTAGCGTCTTCAAACTTCTGGTTAAACGCAACAAACGATATGGTTCAAGCTATAGAACGCCAATTTGGAAATGTTTTAAATATTTCAATTAATTCCCTTGAGTAGCTTCTGAAATAATTTTGAAATCAATATTTTGAACAAGGAATGAATATCTTTGATAATACAATTCTGGATTTTTTCTTGCTTCATCAATAATAGGAGCAACCTTAACAAACAACTCAGCAAGTTTTGGATCAAATTGAGTACCAGCGCAACGCTTAATTTCATTTATAGCAACTTCATGAGGCAAAGCTGTTCTATATGGACGAGTTGAAGTCATTGCATCATAAGTATCTGCTAAAGCTATTATACGTCCTGGAAGTGGTATTTCTTCTCCTTTCAAAGCATCTGGATAACCAGTACCATTCCATTTTTCATGGTGTGTTTTTACCCAGCCAGAAATCATTTGCAATTTTTTGATATTGATTACAATTTTTTCACCCCTAATTGGATGTGATTTCATTACACCAAATTCTTCATCAGTAAGCTTTCCATTTTTACACAAAATACTCTTTGGCATTGCAATCTTACCAATATCATGCAACAAACCTGCAATTTCGATATCTTCCATATAGTCATCATCTAAATTTAGCTCATTTGCTAAAATCATAGAATATAAAGTAACTCTCAATGAATGACCATTTGTATAAGCATCTTTTGTATCTAAAGCATTTGAAATTGCTCTAATTGTCTTATAAAATAATTCTCTTAATTCATTATAGAAAAGCTTATTATTTGAAGCCATTGAATACTTAGAAATACCATTTTCTACAGCAATTTTAAGTTCTTCTGGTTCAAAAGGTTTTAAAATATATTGGAATAAATCACAGTCATTAATTGCAGAAACCAAAATATCTGTATCAACGTGACCAGTTAAAAGAATTTTAACAATTTGTGGATGCATTTCTCTAACTTGTTTGAAGAAATCAGTACCTTCCATTTCAGGCATTTTTTGGTCAGAAACAATCAGAGCTATTTTGTCACCGTGTTCTTTTACAACCTGCAAAGCTTGTAAACCATTAGACGCTGTTAACAGATTATATTTACCTCTAAATGTTCTTTTCAATAGCTGAAGGTTGTTCTCTTCGTCATCTACGATAAGAACCGTCTGTTTTTCGTCTTGAGCTAAGTTCAAGACTACTTCTAAACTCTCTTTTAATTCACAAGAACTCATCAACTACCACCAATTTTACTCTTCAATTCGACTATCGACTATATTGCTAGCTAACTTTAATACATTATAACATTAATTTACAAAAGTTAACAAGTAGGCTAAAAATATTAATTTTTAAATACATTTTGCATTTTCATAAACTAAATTATAAAATAAAATTATAGATAACTTTGAGAGGGATTATGTTAAACGGGAAAAAAGTTGTAGTAGTTATGCCTGCATACAACGCAGAAAAAACATTAGAAAAAACATACAATGAAATTTATAAAGATATTGTAGATGAAATTATTCTTACAGATGATAAATCTAGCGATAACACAAAGGATTTAGCTAAAGACTTAAACATAACAACTATTGTACATAAAGAAAATAGAGGTTATGGTGGAAACCAAAAATCTTGTTATACTGCTGCATTAAAATCAAATGCAGATATTGTAATTATGTTGCATCCAGATTATCAATACACTCCAAAACTAATTCCAGCAATAGCTTCAATGCTAGCTTTTGAAGAATATGATGCAGTAATAGCTTCAAGAATGTTATCTAATGCGCTTGAAGGTGGTATGCCACTATATAAATATGTTGCAAACAAATTCTTAACAGCTTTTGAAAATTTATTCCTTGGCCAACACCTTTCTGAATACCACACTGGATTTAGAGGTTTCAAAAGAAATGTTTTAGAAAACCTTCCCCTCGAAGAATGTGATGAGGACTTTGTATTTGATAATGAGATGCTTGCTTTAGTTGCTTACCATGGTTACAAAATAGGTGAGTTAAGCTGTCCTACAAAATACTTTCCAGAAGCTTCTTCAATAAATTTTGCACGTTCTTGCAAATATGGATTTGGCGTTCTTGGGGTAAGTCTTAAATATTTCTTAGCATACACTGGAATATATAAATCTAAAATATTCAAAAAGTCTGCACGCAAACTTGATATAAATTCAGATTTACCTTATTACCACAAAACAGAAAATAACTAAATTTTAGTTGCTAATGCTGGTGCTATTGAGATAAATTGTCTTACAAGCTCTTTATCCCATTGAATACCAGCGCCTTCTTCCAAGATAGAACAAGCTTTTTCAACACTCATACCTTTACGATATGGTCTATCGCTAATTAAAGCATGGTAAGTGTCAGCAATTGCTACAATTCTTGCTGCTAAAGGAATTTCTTCACCTTTCAAACCACAAGGATAACCTTTACCGTTCCATTGTTCATGGTGATATTTAACTATAGGAATTAAATCATGTAATAATGGGTTTGGTTCCAAAATCTTTTCAACACCAATGGTTGGATGTTGTTGAATAATTTTAAATTCTTCATCTGTTAATCTAGAAGGTTTTGTTAATACATCTTCTGGAATACCAATTTTACCGATATCGTGCAACAGTGCACCTAATTTAATTCTTTCAACATCTTTTTGTGGAAGATTTATTGCATTAGCAAGTGAAACAGAATATCTTGAAACAGATGACGAATGGTCTTTTGTATATTCATCCTTCGCATCAATGGCACTTGCCAATGAAGTAACAACCTCAATCAAATGATTTTGAGATAAAATATTTTCACTTTGGAATTTTTCAACTAATGCTTCTTCGAAATTTAAACCAATTTGAGAATGTCTTTTTGCCATTACAGTCGCAAAAGAGTTCAATGAAGCATCATCCCAAAAATCATAATCTTGAGTTGAAACAATTACAGAACGTCCATTATCAGAACCTTTTGTTTTAGAAACAAGAACAGCTTGTTCAGCTAAAATCAACAATTTTTCTTTATCAGTTGAGTCATCTGGATAAGTAGAAATACCAACAGAAACCTTATTAACAGGTCCAATATCATCTACAAGGCAACAAGAAAGAGAATATGTTAGATACTCAGCCATATATTTTGCTTCATCTGAATTTGTATTTTTCAATATTACAGAAATTTTATCACCACCGTATCTAGCAGCAATATCTTGCTTTTTGATATTCTGATTAATCTTACTAGCCACAACTTTAATTACTTCATCACCCTTTGAGTGACCATATTCTCTATTAATTTGTCCCATATCATTAATATCAAAAATAATTACAGACAATTTTGTTTTAGATTGCTCTGCTGATGATATTTCTTGAGATAAAAATTCATGAAATCTTCTATGAGAATATAAGTTCGTCAAACTATCCATATAAGAGCTTTGAGCCACCTTATCATTCAAATTAGAATTATGAACTAATAAACCTAAATTTGTTGCAGCCAACTGATATAAACTAATGTGATTTTGAATATTATAATCACTAGCTAAAGCAATACAAATCGTTTTACCTTGGATTTGTATAGGTAAAATAACACTTGGCAAATTTGCAAAAGAAGGAAGTTTCAAGTAAGAAGAATTATTTAAAATAATAGCTTCACCAGATTCTATTGCTTTTACAATTTCATTCTCTTTATCATTCATAAAAACTTTAAATGAATATACATTAGAGTTTCTATCTAACAACCTAACATTTACTGAGTTAGACTGTTCACCTATTAATCCAAAAGCAGTATATCCACAGTTTAATCTATTTGTAAATAAACTATGAAACGCATTTAAGGACTCACTTAATGATGTGTGGTTTTTAATAATACTATTTGTTTCATTTATAAAACCAGAATAATCAACAAGCCCAGATGCTTTCTCATTATGATGGTTTATAACCGAATGAGAAACTTTTCCAGAACTCATCCCACTTCCTAGTATATTTATTTGCGCAACCAAACCGGTCTTATCAATCGGATTTGTTGTTATTGAATTTTTCTGGGAGAGAGAGTTTTTACTTTTATATGAATCTTGTCTATTATCTTGTCTTTGCATTAACCAATCCTGAATACGTTTAATTATAAAACCATAAAGCAGTTTTTTTGCCTTTTTGTAATAAAGTGTTACAAAAATATCTTAACATAAGTAATATTTTTTGTAAAAAATAAAATATTAAATATATCCTTTAGATATTGTTTACAACTATTTGCGCCACATTTTGAGCAGAACCAGATGTCTTTAACATTTGCTTAACATTTTTCAAAGAATTAATCATTTCTTGTCTATAATTTTCATCTGAAAGTATTTTCAAAATATTTGAAGATATAATACTTGGTTTAGCTGAATATTGAAGAATTTCTGGAACAATATCTTTGTCCATAATAATATTGGGTAAACAAACCCTTTTAATGCAACGAACCAATCTATAAACTAAAAATAAATATAAAGGACCACGATAACTAATAATCATTGGTGTTTCATAAATAGCCGCCTCAAGAGCAACAGTGCCAGAAGCTAAAATCAAAGCATCTGAAACTGCTAACAAATCATAATTCTTCTTTTTTAATACCTTAATATCTAAATCGCTATACTCATTGATAATAGGCTGAATTAATTCATCTTTTATAGTTGGTGCTTGCGCAATTAAAAATTGTACATTTTTTTCTTTTGACTTAATAAGTCTTGCAGAATCTAAGAATAATTTCAGAAGATTTTTTATTTCAAAAACTCTAGAACCCGGGAATATAGATATTAGTTTTTTATTCTTATCTAAGCCCTGTTCAAGAAAAAAAGAAGATTTATCAGCTTTAGGTGGAATTTGAGTTAAAAGAGGATGTCCAACAAATTCAGAATCTATACCATATTCATCATACATTTTTTTCTCAAATGGGAAAATAGTAAGAACTTTATCAATATGTTTTTTTACAGTATGAATACGCCATTTTCTAGAAGCCCATATTTGAGGTGGAATGTAATAATATAATTTTATTCCATTATGTGAAAGAACTTTTGATAAATTAAGGTTAAAACCACCATAGTCAACCATTAATACCATATCCGGTTTAAAGTCTTCTTTAATATATTTTGCAACTTTTTGCCCCAATTGAATATGAGTAAGAATAATTTTTGTATTAAAGCCTATTGCAGACATTTTAGAATGGTCACAAAATAATTTAACACCTTCTGCTGCAAGATTAGAACCACCAACACCTTCTATTTCAATATTAGGATTCAGCTTTCTAATTTCTCTGACAACATCTGAGGCATGCTTATCGCCAGAATATTCACCAGTTATGATAAAAAGTTTTTTCATTCTACACTGCCATTACAATAATGCCATTTTTATTTGCATAATCAATTGTTTTTTGAGCATCAACTAAAATAGTTTCATTTGCTTCTACTGCAATTAATTTTGCCTTATATTTTTTCATAGTTTTTAAAGTCCTCAAACCAAAAGCAGGAATATCAAAACGTTTATCTTGCTTTGGTTTAGCAACCTTAACAACTACAGCATCTTTTTTACCTAATTTACAGCCACGTTTAATGCATTTGTCAGTACCTTCAATAGCTTCAATTGCCATAATCATTCTATCTTTAATAACAACAGATTGACCAATATCTAAATCTCCCATTTCTTTAGCAATCTTATAGCCGTATTCAACATCAGAAATTTGAGCTTCAGTTGGTTGAATTTTTCCTAAAACACCACGTGGAACCATCAAGTTTTTAATAAAAATTGTTTGGTCAAGAACTGTAATTCCTAGTTTTGCCAATTCTGCAACTAAAAATAGCATAATTGCATCATCATTCAATCTTGTAGCTTGCTTTAAAAATTCAACAGCTAAAGAGTCAAATCTTGGTCTTCTTACCACAAGGCTTTTTGATACTTTACCAATAAAGGTTAACTGTTTTATTTGTTCAGTTTCAAGTATATTTTTAATTTTCAAAAGTTCACCAGGTGCAGAATCATAAACTTTTGAACAATATTTTTTTAATTCATTTCTATTATCTGGTGATAAAGCAATTGCAACAACTTCAAATCCATTTTCCTTTGCATTTTTTGCTAACTGAACAGGTAATAATCCATCACCTGCTATTAAACCTTGTTTATTATCTAATTCTAAAGACACAATAATCCCTCTCATCTATAAATATATTATAGGATAAAAATCAAATATTTATAATACTATTTTACAATTTCTTGAGCTACTTGTTCTTTGTATTGTAATAAACATTGAGATAATTGGTCAGGACAACTTGTTTGTTTTGCCCCGCATCTAATACCTTGAAGTTTATCTATAACATCATCAATATTCATTCCAATTACAAGTTTACGAATACCTTGAAGGTTGCCATTACAACCCCCAAGAAATTCTACATCATAAATTTTATTATCATCTAAAACTATATTCATAAGTGCACAACATGTGCCTTGTGTTCTATACTGAATTGTTTTTAATGCCATTTAAAAATCCTTTATTAGTGTGGAATATGTTTTAATGACCAGTATAACAACATTGATAGAACAACACAACAAGGAATTGTTAATACCCATGCAGTTACAATATTACCGATAATGTTTGTTCTAACTCTACCACCTTTAATAGCCATACCAACACCCATAATAGATGTTGATACAACGTGTGTAGTACTCAATGGAATACCAAACCAAGAAGCAACTAATACAATTACAGCAGCAGAGAAATCAGCAGCAGCACCGCTAATTGGTTTTAATTTGATAATTTTACTACCCATTGTTTTAATAATTTTCCAACCACCAGACATGGTACCAGCAGCCATTGTAGCCGCACAAACTAATTTTACATATATTGGTATATCAAAATGACCAGATTGCATAACTAAAACACCACTTGTAACAAGTGCCATAGTTATAACACCCATAGTTTTTTGAGCATCATTCAAACCATGACTTAATGCCATCATGCCAGATGTAATTAATTGGACTCTTTTAAATCGTCTATTTATAATATCAGGTTTTATCTTATAGAACATTCTTAAAAATGCGCACATAACCATAAAACCAATCAAACATCCGATAACAGGAGATGTAAACATTGGAATTATAATCTTTTTAATTAAAACTGCAAAATGAATAGGATCTAAACCGGCGTGAATAAATGTAGCACCCAATAGACCACCAATTAAGGCATGTGAAGAGCTAGAAGGTAAACCAAACCACCAAGTAATTAAGTTCCAAATTACAGCAGCTAATAAAGCACAAAATATTACTTGTAATGTAACAGCATCACTTGCGATAATACCAGAACCAATAGTTTTAGCTACATTTACACCTA
This sequence comes from Candidatus Gastranaerophilales bacterium, assembly GCA_017467305.1. Classification (GTDB taxonomy): domain Bacteria; phylum Cyanobacteriota; class Vampirovibrionia; order Gastranaerophilales; family Gastranaerophilaceae; genus Avigastranaerophilus. The sequence continues at coordinate 54,086 of JAFTSM010000071.1, read as the reverse complement.
ACAAAGCACCAACGCACTCTAACACAGCACCAAATAGTACAGCTTGGCGAGGAGAAAGAACTTTTGTAGATACAATTGATGCAATTGAGTTTGCACAATCATGAAAGCCATTGATGTACTCAAAAACTAACGCTATTACGATTACCGCAATTAATAATAATATTGCAAATGTCATAATTTAAACCTCATTAACTCATTTTTAATACAACACTTACAACTTTATCTGAAACACTGTAACACGCATCTAAAGCATTTTCTAAATCTTTATGTAAGTCTTTTAATTTAATAACATTTAACGCATCATATTTGCCAGAGAACAACGATTCTGTTGCAGCGTATAAAATTTCATCCCCTCTAGATTCAATTTCTTTCATTTTCAAATTTCTTGCTGTCATATCAGAAATGGTTGGCTTTTCAAAGTGAGCAAAAATTTGTTCTAATTCAGAAGCAGCTGCAATTAATGTTTGAGCTTGATTTTTCAAATTATCAGTAAATTTATCTAATTTATAAACTCTTAAATTCAATGTTGCTTTAACAATCTTCTTTGTAATTTTGTTTAATAAAGTAGCTATTTCTTGAATATCTTCTCTATCAATTGGAGTTACAAAAGATGTATCTAGTACTTCTAATGTCTTTTTAATATTTTTATTACTTGCATGCTTATACTGTCTTGCTCTTGCAACATGTTCTTCTGTCATTGAGCTTTCTAATATTTCACTTAACAATTCAGCAGCTTGTTTACAAGATTTTGTTCCTTCTTCAAATAATGAATAAAAAACATCATTTGAAGGTGGCAAAATATAAGACATAATTCCTGATACTAACTTTGACATTTTTCTTTCTCCTTTACTAAAAAAATAGAAACAATGCGAAAGCACCGTTTCTATACTAAATTTTGTTTAACTAATTCTTTTCTAATCTTATTTAAACCAGATTGTATTATCCTTGATATTCTAGAAGGGGATAAATTAAACTCTTCTGATATTTCTCTTAATTTCTTATCTTTAAAAAATTTACACTCAATAAGTTCTCTTTCCCGAGGCGGTAAAGTTTTAATGGCATGCTTTATACTATCACTCAACTCAGAAAAAATAATCTTTTCCTCTGGATTTTTCTTAAAATCCCTTATTTGAGTAGGATTATCTCCCTCTGCCATTTCATCAACCGATAATATAGTTTTATAAACAGCTTCTCTAATATTTGATTGACTTTCTTCATCAAAGACAGCATTTTCTTGCTGATTTTTTAGAACATACCACTTGTATCTACGTCTTACTTCATTACGTATAGCCCATTTTATAGCAGTAGATAAATAAGACTTATTATACTTATCTGGCTCAGAATTTGAACACAATTTATGCACAACCTGTGTACCAATATTAACTAACTCAGAAAAGTCAATTAAATGTTTTGACGACAACTTCTTATACTCAACTTTAGCTAGAGTATCGATTAACTCTTGATAGTCTTTTATATTAAATTTAGTCGTTGTTTTATTATCTATGCTCATATCCGAAACGAATAAACTCTACATGACATATTTTACATTAAATAAAAATTTTTGTACAAAAAAAGACCATAAAATCAGAATTAATTAGTTAATATTTTGTATTTACGGACATAGTATTAAGTAATGTAAAGTAGCTCTTTAATAATAAAGACTTGATTTTTAAGTATTTTTTTAGTTTTTTTATTATGTAAACAAAAATATTCTAGCAATTTTTTTTTATCAGTAGCATTTATGACTGTGTACACTAGCGAATACGTTAATGTTAGTAATTAAGATAGTAAATAAGGAGTAAACAATGATTCAAGCACCTATGTCAGCATATACACCGGCCGTTATGATGCCTGCTACATATCAACAACCTGCTATGCAACAGCCAGTGCAATATCAACAACAAACACCAGGTGTTATTTATAATTACCCAACTTCTAGCTGCTATATGCCAGCAAGTAATCCTGCAAAATCACAATATAATGGTGTAAATATTGAGATTATTAATCCACAAGGTCAAGGAGCAAACCCAAATGCTTGCCAAATGCCAGCACAATTTGTTCCACAACCAACATATATGCCAATTCAACCAGTTGTGATGCCTGCAACATACCCATCAGCTCCAACTTCACAAGTTGTTGTAAATCCACAACCTCAACCACAAGTTGAACAACCAGTTGTGACACAACCTACAGTACAAATGGAACAACCTGTAAACACAGTAGCAGCAGCTCCAGTTGCACAACAACCAGTTGAAGTTCCAGCACCAGTTATCCAATCAGCACCAGTAGCAGAAGCTCCACAAGCAGCTGCTCCAGTTGTTGACCAAGCTGTTGCACCAGACCCTTCTGTTACTCCAGAAGCATTTGCTGGTAAATTAAAAACAACTGATTTAGATGCTCAAAAAACTGCTATTGAAGAAATTGCAGTAACTGTAAAAAATAACGAAACTGCTGGACCAATTTTATTAGATACTCAAATCTTTGATGGCTTAGTAGAAGTTATTAACAAAGATACTTCAGCTCTTGAAGGCCCTTCTCCAGAAGTTATTGCTTTAAGAGAAAAAGACCCAAGCCAATTATCAGAAGCAGATAAAGTAAAAGCTGGTACACCTTCAGAATTAGAAAAAGCTGAAATTAACAAACAATATGCTTTATATACAATCGCTTATATGCAAGAACGTTTAAATAACGAATTAGAAAAGAGAAACGGTTCTGCTCTTGAACTAAAAGATCTTCCTTGCATCGAAAACGTAATTACAACAGCTAAAGAAAATCCAAACCCAATGTTAAGAATTGGCGCTCTAGCAGCTCTTTCTCACATCGCTAGACCAGAATACAAAGCTGATTTAACTACAATATTTGAATTAGCTAAATCTGATGAAGATGCAAGAGTTCAAGAAGCTGCAACTAAAGCTTTAGAAGCATTAGCGAAATAAAATAAACACAAACTTAATTACTAACAAATAAAAAGAAGCTAAGAAATTAGCTTCTTTTCTATTGTATTTTTTGCATTGAAGAAATTCTAGGGTCTAAAATTTTTCTCTGACCGTCAAAATCGATTGTACAGAACAAAATTTTATTGCTATAGTTTGCAAAACCTTCAATTACTCCTTCTCCATATTTTGGATGAAAAATTTTTTCTCCAATTTTAAAAGGAACATCATTTATCATAACTTCCGATAAGTTTCCGGACTCATACTCTGGAAGAGTTGTTGAAGATTTAGTATTTATTTGCTCTTTTATTGGAGGAGGTTGGATTTCTTGTTCATCAGACTCTAATTCAATATCAATATTCTTCTCACCATCATCTTTATCATCTGCAGATTGAGGAACATTATTATCTAACAACAAATCATCTTGTAATAACGCATCAACATCAACTTCTTCTTTAGTTTCTTCATTTTCTTGAACAAGAATAACATATTCACTAGATATTTCAGCTAAAACATCAGAAACAATATCATCATTATCAACATCACCAAGAATAATACCTTCATCATCACCAGAAGATATTGTTACATCAGTAAGTAACTCTTCTAAATTTTCAGAATTATCTTGAATAGTTTGTATTTCAAGGCTCTCTTGATTATTAATTAATTCCAAATCCGAATCAATACTATCTAGAACGCTGGCCTTATTATAATCATCAACATCTTCATTCAATATTGATTCTGGCTCTGAATAACTAACTCCCATTGGAACAAAGATATCATATTGTTCTTCAGAAACAGGCTGTACTGATTTTGGTTTTCTAATATCATCGATTGTTATAGTTTCATTTGCAATATTTTGATCATCAAGGAACGCCAAATCGTCATCTTCTAAATCATCAACTAAATTTTCTATTGTTTCTTCTGCTGTTTTAGAAGCTGTTGCAACAACAGTATCAACATCTTGTTTTAAAACAGTATCTTGAGGAAGCAACGACTTTGGTTGACTCAAAAATTTATCAACGTCTTTTTTTATTTCATTTTGAATAACATCTTCAGAAGTAGAAGAATTAAAAGATTGTAATTCTAAAACCATTGGTAAATACAAGGTTGATTCACCATATAAAATAAACTCACCAGAATTCATTTTTGGAAGTAGAGCATTATACGCTTCTTCATCATTTATCAAATATGCTGGCTTGAATAAAATTTGATTTTTACAAACAGATTTCAATAATGCCCTATAATTACTATCGTATGATGTAGATACAATCGGTATAATATTTGGTGTATTGTATAGTGATATTATTGATTTTTTATCCATTGGAACATCGTTCAAAGAAAGAACTAAATAACAATGCTTTTGTATTAATCCAACTAAAGTTTGTATAGTAAACTTATGCCATTTTTCATCCAATGTAGAGGCATCAATAACTAATACATCTTGTTTTTCTAAGATATTATTAATCAAGTCAAAATGACTTTTACTTTCAGCAAAAATACTCTCTTGAGCATATAACCATAATTTGTTTCGTAAAAGCATTAATCCAGAGATAGGATTAGCCATAAACTCATTATCTACAACATTTCTAAAAAGAGTAAATGGCAGAAACTTATTTTCTAATGTATTTATATACTCTCTTAATTCTAAAACAATACTTTGAATAACAGCTTTATCTTCTAAAGGACAGTCAACAATATCATATTCCAAGATAGTATTAAAAGCCTCAATATTTAAAGGTAATTTAAAAGTATCAGAAACTTTTAAGCGTGGAACATTGTATATTGAGTTATAACGACCATCAAAATCCAAAAGAACAACTTTCTTTTTCTTTTGATATAGTTCAGAAACCATATTTTGAACAACAGTTTTAGTCTTATCATCTCTATCCGATTGAATATAAACCTTATCGTTAATAAATGATATAGAAGGCTTAACAAAACAATCAGAATGATTAGACAAATTTCCGAAGTAAATAGTATCTCCAGAGCCTTTAATTAACTCCATTATCTCATCTGGATTAATGTACAAAATCTTTGATGTACGAGAAGGAATATAACCATTGTAATATGACAAGTTATCTTCTTTATCAATTGCAAGAGACAAACGAATATCTGCAATGTTATTATCAGGCTCATCTGTTGTTGAAATATTGACTACTTGAGCAATTAATTTTTGATTTAAGTCCTCAATTAGCAAAAAATCAGAAGGAAGCAAATGGTTTTCTGCAGGATTATAAACTATTTTAGCTATATCATTCTTAACTTCACAAAGTTGCATCAAGAACCTATTTTCTCTTATAACTAACGTTCAATTATCATACCACATTATAAATATTAAACAAATCATACGAGCAAAGGAATTAAGAGAAATCATACTTTTAAATTAATTGATTTATAAACGGAAAGGCTAATCTCCATTTTAAAGATTAGCCATAAAACAACATATATAATAAGAAAAACATATCCCTTTACTGTTCAGCTGTTTAAGCAAAAGTTTTAAATCCATTTTCGATATTTTTACCAATAATATCTTTTACAGATTCCATTTCTTTTTCAACTGCACTTTGTTCAGTTTGAACTTGTTCTAGACGCAATTCTAAAAGTTTATCTTTTCTTTGAAGTTCAACCATTGCTGATTCATATTTAGCTTCAGCTGCTGCGTCATCAGTTGTATCATATTCTTCAGAAATCGCAGATGAACCTTGCCATACAAACTCTTCCCATACACCTTTTGCGCCGGCTTGTTGCAATAGATATTGACCAGTTGTCAACATTTCTTGCAAATATTCTGGGTCAGAACAAAATGGGTCAGTTGTAACTTTTTCACCGTCTTGTACGATATTAGAATTTGATTTATCTACAACTCTTGTTGTAATTCCTGTATCTGTAAATGTTTGATTATAATAATCACTAACTTCTGTTAATGATTTCATACTTAATTTTAAAGCTGTATCACCATCAACTAAATCAGACATATATCTGTTAACGAAGTCAGAAGAAGATGTAACAACACTAGTTGTCTTTGTTTGTTCTTCACCTTCACCAACAACTTCTGTAATTTCAAGATATTCACCTGGAATAACAACGTTACCATCCAAGTCAACCACTCTCATACATAAACCAGTAAGAGGGTCTTGGTTAGTAAGTAAATCATAAGTTAATTGTTGAGATTCTTGCCCAGGCAATAGCGCTCTCATAACAGTATTGCTCATTGCTTCATTATATTCATTAGCAACAGCTTGTGTTTCTTTTGCTAAAGCCATTCTTTGTTGAGAAATTTGTTGCCCTTCATACACTAAGTCACTGTTTCTTGCAGTAAGACAGAGGTATCTTCCTTGTGATGCTGCTAGTCCCATTGTTATTTTCTCCTTTATATATGTTGTATTAACTGTATCGGTTGAATAAGCAAGAAACTTAAATAAAAGAGCGTATTTGTTTACATTACTTAATAAAAAAAGCTCGTTTTTTGAAACGAGCTTTTAATATTTTGTTTATTGGTGTTTTAACCTATATCCCATCTTCCACAAGTTCCGCCCCAACGAGCAATAATCTTATCTTGTTTATTATTCAACTCAGTTGATGTAACGTCACCTTCAACAATTGTAATAACTTCACAATTATTAGAACAGCTAGAGCACTGATTTGTATATGAATTAAATGCAATTTCACCAACACTAAATCCTTTAAATGTTGTTGGTTTTTCATTGAATTGATGGTTCTCCATAGCAAGAAGTGCAGCACCAATCGCTCCCATTGTTTGATGATTATCTGGAACTACAACTTTTGTATTTAAAGCTTCTTCAAAAGCTTTTACCATGCCAGAGTTTGTTGCAACACCACCTTGGAATGTAACTATAGGAAGAATTTCTTTTCCTAAAGCTAAATTACTCAAATAGTTTCTAACTAAAGCTTGGCAAAGACCATATAATAAATCTTCAACAGGATAGCCTAATTGTTGTTTATGAATAAGGTCAGACTCAGCAAAAACACCACATCTACCAGCAATTCTTGCAGGAGATTTAGACTTCAATGCTAATTCACCAAAATTTTGGATTGGAACATTTAATCTAGAAGCTTGTTGGTCTAAAAACGAGCCAGTACCAGCTGCACAAACAGTATTCATTGCGAAATCTGTAACAATACCGTCACGTAAGATAATAATTTTACTATCTTGTCCACCAATTTCTAAAATAGTTTGAACACCAGGAACATACGTACTAGCAGCAACAGCATGCGCAGTAATTTCATTTTTTACAACATCTGCACCAACTAATGCACCAGCTAAATTCCTACCAGAACCAGTTGTACCAACTCCTAAAATATTGTACTCTTGTTTTGCTTGTGCTTTTAAATTTTTTAATGATGTTTGAACAGCCACAACTGGTTTTCCTGCAGTTCTAGTCATAAAGCCATCGATAAATTTGCCATTTTCATCAACTAATGCAGCCTTTGTTGTAACCGAGCCAACATCTATACCCAAATATGCATTTAAAGACATTAATTATATCCCTCTCTACGTCATTGTTATTATTTTACAAGAAACAAAATTAATTTTGTTAAAATATATAAATAATTTATAGAAAAAATAACAATTTTAAAGTATTTTCTACTTTAAACAATTGGCAATGGAAGGTTTTGTATGTTTAAATGAACAATATTTTTTCTTATTACACTAAATATAGAGAACATATTGATGAATACAAGGAGTGGAGTGATAAACAATTAACCACTCCAGCAACTACTCTTTCTCAAAGTAACGAATTAAAGCAAAAGGCAAAAGCAATAGCCGAACCAATTTTGCTATTAGATAGCTATACGCATGAGAAAGCAGAAGACTCTGAAACATTCTATCAAACCTACAACACAGAATTAATGTCTGTGACTAGTTTGCTGTGCTTGCTTCCAATGACAATAACAAAAGCTATACCATTTTTAAATGAACACGCAGATAAAAATATTGCTAAAAAAACGTCTGAACTTTTAACAAAATATCAAAATGCTGGTATTAACCTTGCGGGTAAACGGGTAACATTACCGCAACTAACAACTGTTGCTTCATCAATTGGTGCTGCAATATTTTTTGCTAAGGGAATTAAAAATTCTATTGAAGGGCAGCTTGGCATAACAAGAAAAGCGAGTTTTGATGCAACTCAAAATATAACAAACAAACACAAAATGTTTGCAATACTTACACCAGAGCAAGAACAAGAATTAGATAAAATTACAAAACACAATGAAAAACATCAAACAGCTTTCGTTGATAAACTAAAAGACAAATTAGATGTTACTTCATCATTCCAAGCTGTTGAAGAATACAACAGAACAAAAAAAGATTACTTACAAAGAAAAGAAGAGTATTTCAAAAAAGAAAATACCATTCCAAACAAAAAACTTTCTATACAAAAAGAAAAACAGGCAAAAGAAGACAAACAACTATTCCAAAACCTTTTAAAGAATATGGAACACGATGTTTTAGAACCATTGCAAAAAGTTGAAACAATGGCGAATCTTGGTTATTCTGCTCTTTTTGCTGGTGGTTTTTTAGAATATCTAATTACTGATAAATTAGTAGATATTCTACACGTACAAAATAAACCATTACGTGGAGCAATGAAACTTGGTGTTCCAATTTTAACTTACTTACTTCTAAATAAAAATATTTCCGATTTTGAAAATAAAGCTATCCTTGCAACAAAATACAAACATTTAAAACAATTTATAGAAAACCCAGAACATTATCACCAACCAAAAGATTATAAAAAACAAAACCTTGTAGAATTTGTAAAAACAGTGGCAAAAGATATGAAAGACTACGACACTTTTGCAGAAGAAGAATTACCCAAAATTAAAGAAAAATTAGAAGCAAAACAACAAATAAATCTAACTTCAGAGCAAGAAAGACAAGCAAAACTCTTACAAAAACAAACTAACTTGGTTGTTAATACGCAAAGAGAAAGAATGTTAGAACAAACAGTTGGTATAGAAGCTCTTTCAGAAACTGTTACAAACCCAATTGATATATTAGGTGCTGCTGTTGGTGGAGCTATAGGTAATGCGCTTGGGAAAAAATGTAATACAAAATATTCAGGATTAATGACTGCATTAGGAACTATTATTGGATTTTTACCTATAGCTGTTATGGAAGCAAAATTTACTGCAGAACAAAAGAAAGCAGAAAGAATTGCTTCTATGCTAGCGATGAAAGATTTAGATAACCCTCAAAAATTTGCCGACTATTCGTACTTTGAATACGATAATATTCAAACACCCAAAAATCATTCAAAAGTATTTAATGGTATCACAACTAAATTTGTATAAAAAATCTTTTCAGAGTAGGAATCTGGAAGATTATTCCAGTATCTATAAATAGTAATGTTTTCTTTCTCTAATTCATTTACAAGCTTATTGGCTTCTTCTTGTGTCGCTGCAAGATATGGATAAACAAAAGGTACATCGTCTCTTGTAAGCTTTATTTTTCCATTTAATCTATTTTGCCAATAATAAAATTTTTCTATGCGTTTTTCTCTATCTGGATTAGGCAATGAATTTAGTGTTGTTTCAGAGATATATTTTATTTCCTCAGTATCAAGTCTATTTTCGTTCTTGCAAATTTCTTCATATGTTAATATTTTAGGTTCATAAGTATAAGCATCCTTCTCAATATCAATATCCAGAGTTCTTTTGGTATATAAAAAAGAACCATTACGTAATATCGGGAAGAATTTTCTTAATGAGTTAAAACTTGCTATTCCTTTTGGTTCAGAATAAAAAGAATGTGCATTATCGACAATTAAATTTTGATATTTCAGTGATAATTCATTCACAATTTCACAACAAACACCAAAATAATTAGGATGCAAAATAAAAGCTTCATGAGGAAAGTCTTGTAGTGGTTTAAAAGTTTTATCTATATGATAAAAAATAATTTTACAATTTTCCTTATTAATAGCACTACGCAAAGTAGGGCAAATATAATATGGCAGATAGAGTTCTTTTATATCAAAAGCATTTATTACATACCTAAGTGCATTACGTGCCGTATTTAGTTTTATCAATTCATAACTCATAAAAACATTTTATCAAACAAAATAAAAAGTAGGACTATTTCAATGTCCTACCTATTCATACCTTATTACTTTACCTATTTATATAAAAGCAAACACAGGGAAAAATTGCTATTTAGCAATTCAAAATCAAAAATTTTTTTATATAAACATATAGGAAGAGTTTAAATGAATTTTTCACCTGTACAAATTAGAATATTTAAAATGCCGGAGAATATGCAACAAAATGGAATAAATCCACAAGTTCCTTGCTATTCACAACCAACTAATGATTGTTTTATAAAAACTACTAAGGCACAAGCAACAAATAGTATAAAAAAAACTGTACTTTCAGCAGAACAACAAGCTTTAGAAAAGTTGTACAATGAAACCTATGAAGAAGTATTGACAGATATATCAGAAACAAATCCTGCAATAAAAGAAATAATTCTACAAAAACCAAATTTAAATTTTATCGATTTTGATTCTAATACACAAGAAGCTGCTTATAATTTTGAAACAAACGAAATAAGACTGAATAATTCGCTTTGTCATAAAAAATATTTAATAAGTGTTAAAGATAAAGAAGGAAACATTTTAGTTAGTAACTTTGTAAACGAAAATCAACTTGAATCAGAGACAAAAGAATTAAAAGTACTAGAAATAGAAAATTATGAAATTAGAGAACTAACAAAATATGAACAAGACATTTATTGTAAATCAATTATTGCGCACGAATTAAGACATTTTGTACAAGAACATTTAATGGCAGCCACTAAAACCATAGGAGAAAAGCACGATAAAAAAGCTGAAGAAAAAATTACTTCTATAGAAAGAATGAAAGAAGGATACATCCAAGCTTGTAAAAAAGAAGGAAAGACTCCAGATGAAAATCTATTAAGAGAAAACACAACCCTCTATAATGGCTATAAACAAAATAAAATATTCCCACAAAATACAACATTTAAATTTTCATCAAACAAAAATGATAATAGATATTGGAGCATAGAAGAAGATTTTTGGACTCTAACTAATTATTATATGTCTCTTGAAAGTGGAGATAACTATTTCCCTAGACCAACGGAAATAGATGCTTTTAACTATGAACTTGAATATTTTAATAAACATAGTAATAAATTGAATTTGAGCGAAGATTTTATATCTGAATTTACGAAAAAACAGAAAGAGAATATAGAAAAAGGTCTTAAATCTTTAGAAGCAACAGGGTTTACATTCAAAAGACAATAGGGAATTACTCTTTGATATACAATTCTTCCAAATTATGCATTGTACCACCTAATGGTGTTGGATATAGATTTTTTATTTTATTTCTCACAGCAGTTATTGTTAATGGGGAATACAAATAAATAATCGGTCTTTCATCATAAATTATCTGTTGATATTTATCATAAAAAGCTTTTCTCTTATTGAAATCAAGTTCTAATGCGCCTTGTTCTATAATTTCATCGAGTTCTTTTTCCCAAGATAGTAAGTTATCGTATTTATCAGTAGGGAAACGCATATTAAATAAATGTAAATGTCCCTTAGAATACCAAACATTTTTTCCATTATGAGGCTCTAAAGGAGAACCAGTTAACCCCATTAAAACCATATCCCAATCTAGTGTACTCATCATTTTACTTACTAAAGAATTAAACTCTATTGGTTTAAAATTAACTTTTATACCAAGACTACGCAAATCCTCTTTAACCATTACACCACAAGCTTCACGTTCAGTATTACCTGCATTTGTATATAAATCAAATTCTACTTCATTTCCGTTTTTATCACGCAAAATACCTTTATTATCCAAATAAAAACCAGACTCTTTTAAAAGAGCTTTTGCATACTCTATATCTTTTTCGTGACCAGAAGCCAATTTTTCATTCAAGAAAATTGAAGATAAAGATTCTGCTGTAAATAAAGGTTGTGCAACACCATTTGCTACATTATATACCATTGCATTTCTATCAATACCATAATCAATTGCTGTTCTAAAATTCAAATCATTAAACCATTGTTGCTTAATTGGATTTACATAGAAATTTCCGTCTTTATTCTTCCTTGTATTTAAGTTAAACGCAACAAACATAGTTCCAGTGTTTGGTCCTAGATTATATATTTTAAAATCACCTTTTTTTTCTTTCTCTTTAAATCTAGGTAAATCTTTTCCACGAACAGAAATAACATCTAATTCACCTGCTTCAAATTTTAAAAGTTCATTATTTAAATCACCAACAATTAATATTACATACTTATCAATATATGGAAGTATATTTTTATTTTCATCAATAGCATAATAATTTGGATTACGTTTTAAAACCACCCTTTGAGCTGGAATATGTTCATCAAGAAGAAATGCACCAGAAGAAACAATTTTGTTTGGGTTAACAGTTGTACCCATATATGAATCAAAATACCGATTACCTTTTTGAACAACAGCTCTAAATACGTGAGCTGGAGCAATTGAAGTACCTACTATTCTTTGAAATGGTGCAAATGGCTTTTTAATAGAAAACTCAACTGTGTACTTATCTATTTTCTTAACCTTAGGATACTCTCCGTCAATTAATACAGAATCTCTTATTGAAGTATTGCCAAGACCAGCCAAAATAATTTCGTTCCATGTAAAAACCACATCATCAGCTGTAATTTCAACACCATCAGACCACTTAACGCCTCTTCTTAGCTTTATAGTATACGTTTTTAAATCTGGTGATATTATTAATTCCTTTGCAAGTTTAGGAATTACCTCCCCAGTTACTGGGTCAGTTGAGAATAATGAGTCATACATTAAATCTGCAACCATAGAAGAAGTGGCATCTTTTGATACCCAAGGGTTAAAAGTTTTTGGACCTTCACCGATTGTTGAGGTTATGATTTGACCACCATAAGTTCCAACATTTGAACGAGAAACAAGATAGTCAACTCCATTATAAAAAATTGTAGAACTTGGTTTATATACAATATCTTCAGTTTTTTGTTCATTTATTGAAGAAAATATAGAAAGAGTTTCTTGTTCACCACTATCAATTCTAAAGCAAGAAACAAGTACAAATAGTAAAACAGCAAGTAAAACAATAATTTTCTTGAATTTTTTCATAATATAAGCTTATCACGACATGCTAAAATTTAGAAATTATCTAATAGGTTCGCCATATAGGCACCAAGTTTGAGCTTTTGTTATTTTTACATCAACAAAATCACCTATATTTTTGGTTTCATCTTCAAAGTGAACTATTTTATTATTTCCAGCACGTGAGTTTAAAATAACTTTTCCGTCTTTTTCTGTTTTACTTTCAACTAAAACATTTAAGACTTTACCAACAAATTTTTCATTAGATTTTAAACATACTTCACGATTTTTTTCATTTAATCGTTCCAAACGTTCATATTTAATTTCTTCTGATAAAAATTTATCAACCATTTTACCAGCCTTAGTGAACACACGTGGAGAATATGCAGCTGTATTAGAATAATCAAGTTCTAATTCATCAATAGCATTTAAGGTATCTTGAAATTCTTCTTCTGTTTCACCAGGAAAACCAGCAATAAAGTCGCTAGTAATTGCAACATCTGGAAAACGATTTCTAATTTTAGAAACAATTTGATAATACTGCGCTTTTGTATAATGTCTATTCATTTCTTCTAAAATATGAGAATTACCAGATTGCATTGGTATATGGAAGTACTTACAAACCTTATCACATTCTTCAACAGCATCAATTAAATCATCAGTAATATCAGAAGGATATGAAGTAACAAATCTAATTCTAAAGTTGCCTTCAATTTTATTTAATCCACGAAGCAAATTAGCAAGAGTAATATTTTCGCCCTTAAAATCTTTACCATAGCTATCAACATTCTGACCAAGTAGAGTTATTTCTTTAAAACCTTCTTTTATAATATTTTTAGCTTCTTGAATAATTTCTTCTGGTCTACGACTTCTTTCCCTTCCTCGAGTAAAAGGAACAACACAATATGTACAGAAGTTATTACAACCTTCTATAATTGGTATCCAAGCATTAACTGTATCTTGTTTTCTAATTATCTTAAAATCATTTTGATTACAAACAACAGGTGTATTTGTAATAGCACAAACCTTTTCATCTTCTTCAATTTGTTTAATTAGAGTAGGCAATTCATAAATATTGTGTGTACCAAAAACTAAATCAATATATGGTGCACGTTGGCGAACTTTTTCTTTATCTTGTTGTGCAACACAGCCACAAATACCTATTTTTAACTCTGGACGTGTTTTTTTCCATTTACCCCAAACTCCAAGTTTACTATATGCCTTATCAGCAGACAACTGGCGAATACTACACGTATTAATAATTAACAAATCGGCTTCTTTTTCAATTTCAGTTTGTTCATAACCAAATTCAGAAAGAATACCAGCTATTCTTTCACTATCCGATTTATTCATCTGGCAACCCAGAGTTTCTATATATAACTTTTTCATAACTCTAATTATACATAAAAGAAATTTATTTTTCATAAACGCTAAAGTTTTTTTTAAAGATGTCGATAAAGAATAAAGAACAAATCAGAGGAGGCATCATGGCTAAAGAGAAAAAAGAATTTGAAAGAATAGAAGATTTAATGCTTGATGCAAGTTTACTTGAACTTGGCGGAAACGGTCTTTCTGGAAATGGACTGTCAGGCAATGGACTAAGTGGCAACGGATTATCAGGAAATGGACTTTCTGGTAATGGATTTAGCGCTAATGGCTATTTCTTCAACGACGGTTTTATCTTTGAGTTTGACCCAAATGATTTTATCCTAGAAGAAGAAACAGAAAAAACAAAATAAAATGTCCTTCGGGACATTTTTTTATAATGCAATTTTATTTAAAGGATTTTCCTTTAACAATCCTTGCTTTGAAAGCCCATCAATAATCAAGAAATTGAACATTTTAGCTTGCAAATTTTCATATTGTTTACATTCATCAATCTTATCAATTTCTGCAATATCTAGATGTGGTACTCCACATACATCTGCAATTGCAGAACCATTCATATAAGTTTCAATATAATCTATTGAATATTGTGGAGGGTCTATTTTCTCTGCACAAGAAGATTGACACAAATAATTTACATTGTTGAAAGTAACATTTGGCAAATTCAATCCAAAATATTCCTTCATCATTTTTTCAAAGACAATCAAAGACATACCTTGTTGAACAAAATCATAAAATAAATACTTTTTGTCAGATTTAGAAACTTCCTCAGAAGATAATCCTTGTTCAGCTAAGAAGTCTTGATACTTTGGAAATTTATCAGAATATTTTTGCCAATCGTCAACAGAATGAAGCCAATTCAAACGAGAAATGGGGAAATATCGAACCTCAGCCCCAGCAAATTCTAAAACTCTAGCAATACCCGCTGGTGAAGTACCGATAGAACAAAATACATATCCCTCATCACCATAATATTTGTCTAACTTTTCTTTAACTTTTAACCCAACTTTTATAGAATCTTCAGCGTGCTTTTTATAATTAACACTTGCTTCTCGCAAAACTGTCTTTTCTAATTTTGAAAGTGATTTATAATCCTCAATAGAAAATTTTTGTGAACGAGAAAAAATTCTATTTGCTTGTAAACCTATTTTTGCATCGGAAGACAGCTCAACAGTATCTGTACTCAATGGTGGAAGTTTACGTTCACACTGTTTTGTAATCACAGATTTTCTTAATTTATCAACAAATGAAGTTTTATTTTGAGAATTAAACTTCAACTGAGTTTGGAATTCACTTGTTTTCATTTTTTACACTTAGAATTAACTCTATTACTAGAAAACTCGTAAATATTTTTTTTGCCGAAAATAAAGGCTCATGATATACTTCTAAAAAAAGGAGATATTATGACTACATTTGTAAAAGCAAGCCACTTATTAGTAAAAACTGAAGAAGAAGCATTAAAATTAAAAGAAGAAATTGCAGCTGGTAAAGACTTTGCACAAGCAGCACAAGAAGTTTCTTTATGTCCTTCTGGTCAAAATGGTGGTGATTTAGGCTACTTTACAAAAGGTCAAATGGTTAAAGAATTTGAAGATGCTTGTTTTTCTATGGAAGTAGGCGAAGTATCTAGCCCAATTAAAACTCAATTTGGTTATCACTTAATTCATTTAACAGATAAAAAAGACTAATGAATATAGAACTTGTAGAATATTTAAAAAGTTTTCTATCTAAAAATGACATAGATGGATTAATTATAAATTCAACAAATGAATTTCTTGTTGAATATAATATGTTGGAATTAAATTCAAGATATCATTTGACTGAATTTTCTGGTTCTACTGGTGATGTTTTATTTACAAACGACAAAATCTATCTATTTGTTGATACAAGATACCATGAACAAGCAGATAACCAAGTAAATCACGAATATATTGAAGTTGTTAAAATACCACTATCAAAAACCTATTTATCTGCATTAACCGAAATTATTCCTTCATATTTCAAAGTTGGTGTTATCGGAGAAAAAACTTCAAAAAAATTCTATGACGCATTAAACAAAAACCTACAAAATAAAAATTCAACAACAAAACTTTTTTCTATAGACCCAGTTATAGAATTTCAAAAAGAAAACATAAAACCAATAAATTATAATGTTTTCCAAGTAAGTACAGATATTGCTGGGGTTTCTGCTGATGACAAATACAACAGAATAAAAGAATGTGTTGAAGGTAAATTTAATATTCTGGTAACTGCATTAGAAGATATAGCATATTTAACCAATTTGCGCTCATACAGCTTTGAATATAGCTCTGTATTTCCAGCAAAAGCAATTATTACAGAAGAAGAAGTAAAACTATATACAGATTGTTCTCTGCCATATGTCGGTAATAATTTTAAAGTCTATACACTTTCTGAATTTGAAAATGGTTTAAAACAAATTGAAAAAAGCACACTATATGTTGATGAAGCACAAATTTCTATACACGATTACAAACTAATTAATCAATCAAATAAAATATTACCAAGCCATTTAAAGCTTTTTAAAACAGTAAAAAATGAAAGCGAAATAAATCATTTAAAACATTGCTTTAAACGTTCTGACGAAGCTTTAAAAATTATTTCTGAAATGGTTAATTCAGAAACAGTATATTCTGAATATGATTTTTATGAAGCATTAATTAAATCAATGAAAAACAATGGTGCTTCAGCGCTAAGTTTCAAGCCAATTGTGGCTGTTGGTAGTAATACATCAATAATTCACTATTCAACTCCATCAAAAGATAAATTACTAAATGAAGGTGATTTTCTTCTTGTTGATTTTGGTGGTTATTATGAAGGTGGATATGCAACTGATACAACAAGAACTTTTATAAAGGGCACACCAACACCAGAACAAAAAGTTGCATACACATCTGTTTTAAAGGCTTTTTTAAATGCTTATTACAACAAGTACAAGAAAAAATCTTCATACTTTGATATTGATAAGATAGCAAGAGAAACAATATCTAAATCAATAACAGAAGACTACGCTTTTGCCCACGGAACTGGTCATGGTGTGGGTATTTCTGTTCACGAAAACCCACCAAGAGTTTCATATTCTGACAGTGCAAAAACAAAAATCTTAGAAAACACTGTTTTTTCTATCGAACCAGGTGTATACAAAGAAGGCTGGGGGGGAATAAGATTAGAAAATACAGTTTATGCGACATACGATGCAGAAGAAGAAAAAATTTCTATTCAATCTCTTTCGCACTTCCCTTTTGAAATTAAACTTGTGGATCTTTCTATGATGAATGACTATGAAAAATATTACTATATGAAGTGGCAGGCAAACGCATGTCTTCAATAGAAACTGTTTCTAAAAATAGAATTAAAGAAATAGTAAAACTTCATCAAAAAAAATATAGAGATGAGCAAGGGCTATTCATTGCTGAAGGTTATAAAGTGCTGGAAGAACTCCTTGAAATAAGAGAAAGTATAATAGAAATTTTTGCATTAAAAAGTGCAGATATTAGCAAAATAGGACACCCAGTATCTGTTGTTGATGAAGAAACAATGAAAAAAATATCAACAACAGATACTACATGTGAAATACTTACAATTGCAAAAAAACAAGAAAGAGATATAACAAAGTTTTCTAATCTAAAAAAACTTGTTCTTTTAGATTCCATTAGTGACCCAGGAAATTTAGGAACAATTATAAGAAGTGCGACAGCGTTTGGAATTGAAGGAATTATTTTATTTGGAAATTGTGTTGATTTGTATTCACCAAAGGTAATTCGTTCAACTACTGGAAACTTTTTTAAAACACCAATTATCAACATAAAAAATAAGGATGAAATTAAAAATCTTTTTAAAAGTCACTTAAAAATAGCTACAGCACTTTCAAAAGAAAATAATATTTCATTAAAAGAATGTGCAAAAATTGATAAATACATTATTATGCTTGGTTCTGAAGCAAAAGGGCTCCAAGAAGATTTAACAAACATTGCAGATAAAAACATTCGCCTAGAGATGATAAACAATGTGGAATCATTGAATTTATCTGTATCTGCATCTATAATTTTTTACGAGTTATTTATAAATTAGCAATTTTATTTTTTACAAACGTTATATAAGCATGAGAATTTCTGCAATAAATTTCAAACCTTATGCAACAAACAAACCTAACGTACCTCAAAGGTTTGAAGATATTTGTGAAAATAAACAATCTAATATACCAACATTTTATGGAAGAGACCTTGTTCCACAGTATTCAAGAACTCAAACCATTGAATTTTTGAAAAATAATCCTAAACCAATTGCAAAAGGAACTGACGGAATTATTTATAAACTTGGAAATTCAGCAATAAAAGTTGGAAAAACAAAAGAAACATCATTTGAAGCAGAGGCAGAAATATTAAAACAACTACCAACAAGCTTAAAGAACTCTCAAAAATTTATAGATAGATTTAATTTTGAAGGAAAGGATGTACTTGTTAGTTCATTTGTACAAGGAACACATAAAAAAGCATTAAATCCACAAGACTTTCAAAAGATTTTTGAAATAATATTTGAGCACGATAAAGTTAATATCATTCACGGTGATTTAAACTTAGGAAATATAATGTTTTCTACTAATGGAGAGATTTCACTAATCGATTATGGTGCAGCAACTCAACCAACTTCAACAGAGGTTGAACTTTATCCAAGTTTTGTTACAAATACAAATGCGCTGAAATTTGAAAATACAGGCGTATGTGATTCATTAAAAGAATGGGAAAAATCAAGAATAGCAGATGAAAACTTTTCTGAATATTTAAAGAGCAAAGCTGATTTTTATTCAAGACATGCCCACTTAGTTCACAATAACGAGATGAAAGAATACGAAGAGAACCTTTCAATTGTATTAAAAACACCAACTAAAGATATTACAGAAACAGAATTAAGGAGACTGAAAACTTTAGACTTGCTTGAGATGGCAGACACAGCAACAAATTACGACAATAATCCACATTCATCAATTGCACTATGGAACGAAACTGTAGAAAGCGCAAAAGAATATGCTGAAGAAACCGCAATAAAATTACAAAATGAAACGAATGAAGATAGAAGAAAATATTTTACCTTCCAACACGAAATTGCGAAAAGTTTTCACTCTACACTTTCTGACTGGAGAGATGGTACACTTTCTTGGCTATATGAGATAAAAACCCCTAATTTCAAACCAAGAACAGAAGTAGAAGAAAAACTACAACAAAATTGGAACAACAATTTGTAATGTATTGTAAATAATTTATTAGAAAAACTAAAGTTTATTTTTTTTATTCCGTTGTATCAATTGTTAGTAATTTTGGAGAAATAAAAATGACAATTGAAATCGTTAATTCGGCGGAATGTGATATAGATTTACAGAAACTATTAGATAAGATTGATGAAATCAAACCAGACACAGACCTATACAGTGTGTTAGTTGATGAGCAAATTTTAGTCTAATCAAATAAACAGTTTAAATATTCACTTTAGCATGTTTTTGCTATTATTTTAATGTGAGAGCATTAAGAGAGCAAAAATATGTTAAAAGAATATTTTTTAGAGAAAGTAACAAACACAGTTAAAGTTTTGGTAGAAGAAAATAAATTAGGACAAATGAGTTCTAGTGATGTTTTTTCTCTACAAGGAGAAACTCCAAAAAACGCTCAATTTGGTGACTTTGCAGTAAATGTGTCTTCTCTAGCAAGATTTGTAAAACTTGCACCACCTCAAATTGCTCAAATAATTGCAGACAATATCGAAAAAGATGGTTTTGATATTAACATTGCTGCAGGTTTTATCAATTTTAAACTTCACAACAATATGTTAAACAATATTCTTGCTGAAGTTATGGATAAAAAACTTGACTATGCAAAAAATAATCAAGGAAATAATTCTAAAGTTATTTTAGAATACGTTAGTGCAAATCCAACTGGTCCTTTTCATATCGGACACGGCAGGTGGGCAGCTATGGGTAGTGCATTGGCTAACGTTATGAAATATTCTGGCTATGATGTTTACCAAGAATTTTATATAAATGATGCTGGTAGCCAAATTCAAAAACTTGGGAAATCACTTTATATCAGAGTTCTAAAAGAACTCGATTTTGATATAGATTTTCCACAAGATGAAGAAGAAGCTAAAAATTTCTATACTGGAGAATATTTAATCCCAGTTGCAAAAGACTTTGTAAAAGAAGAAGCAACTAAAGCTGAAGAAATGAAAAAAGCGTTTAATGGCGAATTTAATACAGAGCTTCTAAAATATGTTTCTAAATATGCAAGACTTAAAATGTTAAGCCTACAAAAAGCATTATTAGAAAACTTCCACACAACATTTGATAACTATTTTAGTGAATTAACACTTCATGAATCTGGCAAAGTTGAAGAATGTATTAAAAAGCTTGATGAACTTGGCGTTTTATATGAAAAAGACGGAGCATTATGGTTTGCTTCTTCAAAATATGGTGATGACCAAGATAGAGTAATAAAAAAATCTGATGGAGCATACACATACTTAACAGCAGATATTGCATATCACTATAATAAATTACAAAGAGGTTTCGACACATTAATCAATATTTGGGGTGCAGACCACCACGGTTACATTCCAAGAATGAGAGCGGCAATTGAAGTTTTAGGTTACAATCCAAATTCTTTAGAAGTTCTTTTAGGTCAACTTGTTAACCTTGTTATGAATGGTGAACAAGTAAGAATGGGCAAAAGAACAAAAATGATTACTCTTGATGAGTTAATCGAAGATGTTGGTGTTGATGCAACTAGATATTGGATGATTATGAGAAGTATCGATACAACTCTTGATTTTGATATTGAATTAGCAAAATCAAAAACAGATGAAAACCCAGTATTTTATGTTCAATATGCACACGCAAGAGCTTGCTCAATCTTAAGAAATGCAGCACAAACAAAATTTGATGTTATTAATACAGAAGCAAAAGAAGCTGATATTAAAGATTTAGAAGAAAAACTTCATTCGCTAAAATCAAATGATTTTGAAATTTTATGGAACTGCGAAGATGAAAAATCTATTGAAACAACTAAAAAATTGATTTTAAAATTAGAAGAATTCAAATCAGTTGTTCACAATGCAGCAAAAAATAGGACTCCATATATTTTAACAAAATACTTACAAGAATTAGCAGCAAACTTCCACCAATTCTATGCTTTTTCAAAAGTTTTGGTTGAAGATGAAAGCCTAATGTTTGCAAGACTTTCTATTGTTAAAGCTGTAACTATCATCTTGAAATCAGCAATGAACTTAATTGCAGTTGAAACACCAGATAGAATGTAAAAATTTAATCCATAACTACTTGTATAATATTCAGTATTCTTATATTTATAGTATAATTTTATTGTGTATGGCATAAAAACGCACGTAGATTAGTGGAGGAAGTCTTTTATGACAGTAAAGGATTGGTTCGCAAAACGTAAGGAAATGCAAATTGCGAGAAGAACTCAAGAAACACAAATTGATGATAGTATAGGTAAACTTTGGGTAAAATGTTATAACTGTGATGCACAACTTTTAAGAAAAGATGTTGAAGAAAATTTAGAAGTATGCCCAAAATGTGGTTATCACTTTAGAATAAATGCAAGAACTCGTATCAACCAACTATTTGATGAAAATAGTTTTGAAGAATTATTCGGGAATATTACAACGGCAGACCCATTAGAATTTGTTGATACAGATTCATATAAAAAAAGAATTACGCAAGCAAAAGCAAAAACAAATATGAATGAAGCTGTGATTTCTGGCGTTGGTAAAATTGACGGTCAGGAAGTTGCAGCTGCTGTAATGGATTTTGAATTTATGGGCGGTTCTATGGGTAGTGTAGTTGGTGAAAAAGTTACACTTGCTATGGAAGAAGCTCTAAAAAGAAAAATTCCTATGATTGCAATTACTGCTTCTGGTGGTGCAAGGATGCAAGAAAGTATATTAAGCCTTATGCAAATGGCTAAAACCAGCTGTGCAGTTGCAAGATTAAATGAAGCTGGTTTATTATACATTACAGTCTTAACTGAACCTACTTTTGGTGGTGTTACAGCTAGTTTTGCAACTCTTGGCGATATTATTATTGCTGAGCAAGATGCAAGAATCGGTTTTGCTGGTAGACGAGTTATTGAACAAACAATTCGTCAAAGCTTACCAGCTGACTTCCAAACAGCTAATTACTTAATGAAATATGGTCAAATAGACATGATTTCATCAAGACAAGACCTAAAAGAAACACTATCTAAGTTAATTAGATTACATTCAAAGTAGGAGAGGGATTATGGCTATTTTAGAATTTGAAAAACCATTATATGAAATAGAAGAAAAAATTAAAGAATTAAAAAAGATAAGTGAGTCATCAGGTATGGATGTATCAGAACAAGTAAAATTATTTGAAGAACAAGCTAAAGAATATAAAAAAGAATTATATTCTAACTTGACTCCAGCACAACGTCTTCAAATTGCAAGACACGCTGAAAGACCAACCTTCTTAGATTATGTTAAATTAATGACTACTGACTTTATGGAATTACACGGTGATAGAGAAGGCACAGATGATAGAGCTATCATTGGTGGTATCGCAAAAATTGACGGTCAAAGCGTTGTTATAATTGGTACTCAAAAAGGCAAATCAACTAAAGAAAATCTAATTTACAACTTTGGTATGCCACAACCACAAGGCTACAGAAAAGCACTTAGACTTTTCTACCACGCAAATAAGTTCAACTTACCAATCGTAACTTTAATTGATACTCCTGGTGCATACCCTGGAATGAAAGCAGAAGAAACAGCACAAGGTACTGCTATTGCTGTTAACCTTAAAGAAATGGCAAAATTGAATGTGCCAATCATTGCTGTAATTACTGGTGAAGGCTGTTCTGGTGGTGCTTTAGGTCTTGCTGTCGCAGATAGAGTTTTAATGTTAGAACATTCATACTATACAGTAATTTCGCCAGAAGGTTGTGCTTCAATTCTTTGGAGAGACGCATCTAAAGCTGATGTTGCAGCAGAAGCACTTAAAATCACTAGTGAAGATTTATTAGGATTAGAAATCATTGATGGTATCGTAAAAGAACCTTTAGGTGGTGCACATAATGATTATGAAGCAATTGGTAGCGAACTAAAATCAGCAATTATGAAAGAAATCAATGCTTTAAAATCTGTTGAACCTAATAAACTTAGAGATGATAGATATAATAAATTCAGAAGAATGGGTGTATTTTGTCAGTAACAGATAAAACTTATTGGGAAGTATGTATTGAGATAAATCCTATTTGTGCTGATGTTGTTTGCGACATTGTACAAACTGAATTTGAGTGTGAAGGCATAGTTACAGCTGAAGAAAAATATAAAAATTTAGAACTCATCTCAACAACAGAAGACACATTAAAAGCTTATATTGTTGCAGATACTCTTGATTTTGATGAAGTAAAAAGCTTCTTCCAAACACAAAGACAAGACTTAATTGATAAACAAGTTTTTAACTGTGATATTGGAAGTTGGAATGTAACAATCAAAAAACAAGAAATTGTTGATTGGTCTAAAAAATGGAAAGAACATTGGAAACCATCAAAAATTTCAAATAGAATTGTCATTTGTCCAACATGGGAAAAATATGAAGCAAAAAATGATGAAATCATTGTAAATATCGATCCAGGAAATGCTTTTGGAACTGGAACACACGCAACAACACAACTTTGCGTAAATGCTTGTGAAAAATATATGCCAGTAAATGCAACAATAGCTGATATTGGTTGTGGAAGCGGAATACTCGCTATTTGCGGAATGAAATTAGGAGCAAAAGAAGCAGACGCTGTTGATACAGATGAAACTGCTGTTGAAACATCTGAAATTAATGCAAACATTAATAAAGAAACTACAATTAAATTTCAAACTGCGACATCAGATATACTTCCAACAGAAAAGTATGACTTTGTTTTTGCAAATATTCTTCATAATGTTTTAGCAGCTATCATGCCAGACTTAAAACGCATTATGAAAAAGGGTGCAAAAATTGTTTTAAGTGGCATATTAGAAGGAAAAGAACCAGTTGTTCTAGAAGCAATTAAAAACAATAATTTAAAAATGGTTGAAGAAATGCATCAAAAAGAATGGATTGCATTTGTTGTTCAAAAGGAGGACTAAAGAATGTCAAAAACTGCAATAATTATTCCCGCCAGATATGGCTCAAAAAGATTAGAAGGTAAACCACTTTTAAAAGTAAAAGATAAACCTATTATTCAATGGGTATGGGAAAAAGCAATCCAAGTAGCTTCGGCAGATATGGTAATTATTGCAACAGACAATCAAGAAATATATGATTGTGCAAAATCTTTTGGTGCACATGTAGAAATGACATCAGAACACCATAAATGTGGTAGTGACAGAATTGTTGAAGTAGCAGAAAAATATCCAGAAATTGGTTATATTATAAATCTTCAAGGTGATGAACCAATGATTAATACAGATTGTGTTGAACAAGTAATAAGATTATTAAAAGAAGATGATACTGTTGATATTTCAACACTTCTTTCAGAAATTAAAGATGAAGATTTAGATGACCCTAACATGGTTAAGTGCGTTAAAGATATTAATGGCTTTGCAATGTACTTTTCTCGTTCTAAAATCCCTTATGAAAGAAATATAGGAATTGCAAAGTTTTACAAGCACATTGGCATCTATGGTTATAGAAGAGAGTCATTACTTAAAATGACTAAATTCCCTCAACCAGAAATAGAACAAGCAGAAAGTTTAGAACAATTAAGAGCTTTATATAACGGTATGAAAATAAAAACATCAGTTGTTGAATATAAAGCAATCGGCATTGATACAATTGAAGATTTCAATGCTTTTAAGAAATTAATTGAAAGTAAATAAATATGCACGAAGAACGAATAGAATACTTAACTCGTTTAAGGAACGAGAAAAATGTACTTGTTATTATTTCACTTACAATTTTGGCGATGATAGGTGAAATAGCTTTTGGTTATATGACAAAATCAATGTCATTATTAGCCGAAGGCTACCATATGGGGTTACACGTATTGACTTTAGGTCTAACATATATTGCATATGTTGTTGCTAGAAAGTTTAAAGATTCACCATTATTTGAACACGGAACACAAAAAATAGGTGTTTTAGCAGGATATACAAGTGCTTTATTTCTTACAATAGCTGGACTACATATTTTTATAGAGTCAATAGAAAGATTTTTTCATGCAGAAGAAATTCAATACACAGAAGCAATATATGCAGCAATTTTTGCACTTATAATAAACTTTATATGCGTTGCCGTTATGGAAAATAAATTTTACAGACATAAGCATAAAAAAGATAACAAAGATTATAACTACAAAGCTGCATATCTTCATATATTAGCAGATGTATTAATTTCAATTTTAACTATCATCGCACTTGTTTTCGGAAAAATATTCAACTGCATACATTTAGATGCATTAACTGGAATACTAGGTGCAATATTAATTGTAATTTGGGCATATAAACTATTAAAGAATACTGTAAAAATATTAATAGACATGAAAATAACAGAATAGGAATTATTATGTCTGAACACAAACACGAAGTGTGTAGTGAAAATGAGATAAAAACACTAGTAGTAATAATTTTCACAATTATTGCAATGATTGCAGAAATCATATATGGGTATGTAACAAACTCAATGGCACTACTAGCTGACGGTTACCATATGGGAACTCATGCCCTTGCTCTTTCACTCACGTATATTGCTTACGTATTAACACGTAAACTTGCAAATTCAGATAAATTTCTAAATGGAACAGACAAAATTGGAACACTAACAGGATATACAAGCTCAATCTTTTTAGGCTTGACTGGTGTTTGGATTATTTTTGAAGCAATAGATAGGTTTATCCACCCATTAAATATTAATTTCAATGATGCAATTTTAGTTGCCATTATAGGATTAATGGTTAATGGTATTTGCATTTTTATTATGGAAGGCAAACATAAACATTACTGCAAAGAGGAAAAACATAACCACAATATACACGATGCTCATAGCGAAGATTATAATTATAAAGCTGCCTACTTTCATATTCTAGCAGATGCACTAACTTCAATTTTAGCTATTATTGCACTCCTAATAGGAAAATTCTTTGGAATACTAACACTAGATCCAATCATAGGAATTTTAGGTGGCATTTTAATTATAAGGTGGGCTATAGGGCTATTAAAAGACACTATAACAATACTTATAGATATGAAATAAATTTCTTGTAATTCTTTTCAGCTACATTTTATTTCGCATACAGGCTCAATCATCCTCACTTCGTTACGGTGTTTCGCTTTGTAGCCCGTTGCTATCCATTTCATTCTCACAAACATCGCACTCGCTAACCGGAGTCCGTACAGAATTACGCTACATATACTGCTCATCTTGAAGAGCTACAGCACAAATTTGAGTTGATTGAATACAAACTTTTCTTATTGGTCCACTTGTATTCTTCTCAATCAATTTGGGAGTAGGAGAATTTTGTTTTAAAATTTGTGCCAATTCTTCATAAACATCAAAAGGGTTATCTACGTACAAAACTAATGGTGCAGTAGTTCCTTTTAAAAAAACTAAAACTGATGTTCTTTTCTTCATTGGACCTTGTGAAAATGGTTGTGGCATAATTTCTCCTAACGTATATCTATAGTTAAATAGTAATAAAATATAGCAAAAAGGTCAATGTAGTTTATACTTCGAGTAAAGTTTCAATTTTTTCATATTTTACATTTATTTCAAAAATTCTTTGTTTTAAGAGAGAAGTCAAATTTGCAATATCCATTCCAGAAATTGATGTTTCATTATTTATTGCTAAATCTAAAAATTTTACCAAACTAGTTATTTTTGAAAGTTCTATACCAACCATACACAGATTTTCTTCTATGGCAAGAAGCTCTTTTTTTGTAAACCTTTTCATCCTATTCTCTCATTCTAATTTTAACAATTATATTACGTATTTTCCTATATTAATAATTAGATTTTATACTAAAAATATTTGTTTACAAATAGTGCATTTACAGAATTTTACAGATAACATGAAATAGAGGACATAAAAAAGGAAAAATTATGATAAAAGTAGGTGTTGTTGGTGCATTAGGCAAAATGGGGAAAGAAGTTGTCAAAGCCGTTCTTAATGCAGAAGATACAGAATTAGTTATGGCTGTTGATATTTTAGGGGAAGGCGCAGATGCTGGACTTGCTGCAACAAATAAAGAATGTGGTGTCAAAATAGAAACTGACCTAGAAAAAGCTATCAAAAATAAAAAACCAGATGTGATTGTTGATTTTACTCAACCTTCTGGTATATATAATCACGTTTGCACTTATATGCAATACAAAGTAAAATCTGTTATTGGTACAACTGGCTTAAAGGATGAACAAATAACTAATTTAGAAAAAATGTCTAAAGAAAATAACACAGCATGTTTAATTGCTCCAAATTTTTCAACTGGTGCTGTTTTATTGATGATGTTCGCAAAACAAGCAGCAAAATACTTTAATAATGCAGAAATTATAGAATTACACCACAACCAAAAGAAAGATGCACCTTCTGGAACAGCAATCAAGACAGCTCAACTTATGGCAGAAGAAAACTCTGATTTTACATTAGGCAACTGTCCAGAAACAGAATTAATAGAAGGCTCTAGAGGTGGAACATCAGAAGCCAATATTCATATTCATTCTGTAAGAATGCCTGGTTATATTGCATCACAAGAAGTTATTTTTGGTGCTTCTGGTCAAATATTAAAACTTGCACACCACACAATGGAACGCTCTTGCTATATGGCTGGTGTTCTACTTGCTGTAAGATATGTATTTAATAATAATGAATTTATCTATGGTTTAGATAACATTATGCAATAACAAATTGAATTTATATATTTAACAATGTGTTTAATACATTTTTTACACTTTGTTCTAAATCTTTTAAATCCGAATTATTGTATATTACAAAGTCGGATTTTTTTATTTTTTCTTCTTCATCCATTTGTGAATTTATGCGTATTAGTGCATATTCTTTTGAATAATTATTTCTTTCAATAAGTCTTTTTAATCGGATTTCTTTATCTGCAGAAATAAAAATTATTTTATCAAAAGTCTTTTCTTGATTAGTTTCAAATAGTAGAGGAATAGAAACAAAAACAATTTTTTCATTCTGATTTTGATTAAAGAAATCTTCTACTCTTTCAAATATTTTTTTATGTAGAATACTTTCTAATTTTTCTTTTTTCTCTTTATTTGAGAATACAATTTTGCCAAGCTTTTCTCTTGATATTGTATTGTTTTCAAGAATATCATCATTGACAAACGTTTCTTTTATTTCGTTAATTGTTTCAATGTCAAAATTTAAAATATCGTGATTGATTTTGTCAGTATCAGTAACTTTGTAGCACAAATAAAATAGAATTTTTTCTACTTGTGATTTACCACTAGCTATATTACCTACAATCGCAACTTTTATCATACAAATGATATTACTATGTTTTATAATTTAATTCAATTTTATTACCGATACTTTATGTTAGATAATACAAAGCTACAAAAAAGTTACACGCTATATTTCACAAAACTATTTATTAGTTTTTAGCATACTATCAATCTGCTTTATAACAGTAGCATAACATTTCAATTCATCATCAGTAGCACGATTTATTACTTTTAAAATACTCTTTTTCAAAGAATTTGTCTTTGGAGAATTTTGTTGTTCAAAGTCAAAATCTTTCATTTCAATATTCAAAACGTCTAATATTTTTACAAAGTTTTCAAATTTAGGATAGTGAACACCTGTTTCTATCTTTGATATTTGTTTTTCTGTCAAACCAATTTTTTCAGCCAAATCGTGTTGAGTTAATCCTCTTACTGTACGAAATTGCTTAATTTTTTCACCTACTTTTGCTTTTATATTTTTCATTTATCCACCGTAATAAAACATTTCTATACTAATAGTATTGCGTTAATAACATAATTAAAACAGTGTTAGACTTAACCTATACACAAATTATATAACCCCTTTTACGATACCCTCTTTTTTTGTATCAATTTTTAGTATAATAATTAGGTATGAAAAAGATTATAATATCTATACTTCTAATTTTCTTAGCTATTGGAGTTTTTACATATACCCAAGTCTCTAAAGTAGAAAAGGTATTAATGATGAACTCTCCATTTGAAATCTACATTGACGAAAATAGAAATCTGATTTTTGATGAAAAAACGCCAATAAAATTGACAAACATCTACTACTTTAACTCAAACACAGATTTTAAAAAATTTCCAAAATTTAAATCACTATCACAAGAAGAAAAGTTCTTATTAGAATATCTAGCCCTAGATAAATCAAAAAAATTAATTAAAAACAGATACATCAAATTAAAAAATAGGCAAATATACATTCTTGGAAAAGAATATTCAAAGCTGTTATTAGATAGCAATTTATACTTTACAGAAGACATAAAGACGCAAGAAAAAGTTATTGAATACATTAAAAGTTTTCCTATAGAGAATTTTGTACTATTCAATCCAAAAACGAAGCACTATCACAAAGTAAGTTGCAAACAAGCACAAGATGATAATGACATAATCTTAATGAAGAAATCTAAATTAAGACCAAATTGGGAACCTTGCCAAGTTTGTTTTAAAGGAGAAAAAGAACAACAAAAACCACAAATAGAAGAAGAAAAATTTGAGAAAATAGAAAAAAGCTTTACAACTGACAAAATAAAGATATTTTTCTTTGAGCTAAATAACATATATAAACCTTGTAATAAATGTAAAAGCATAGGTTGTAATGCGCTAAAACAAGAGATTGATAATGCAAAAGAATCTATTGATTTTGCAATCTACGGAATAAACAATCAACCACAGATTATCAATGCTTTAGTTAATGCCAAAAACCGTGGCGTAAAAATCCGTTGGGTATGCGACTTTAATGAAAAACACGGCAATTATTATCCAGATACTCTTGAATTACAAAGAAAAATTCTGAATTTTAATTCAGATAAACAATATGAATTTAATAATGAAACAGCAATTATGCACAACAAATTTTTTATCTTTGATAATCAAAAAGTTTGGACTGGTTCTGCAAACATTACAAGTACAGATTTAAGCGAATACAACTCAAACTATGCAATTTTAATAGATAATCTAGAAGTTGCTAAAATCTACAAGCAAGAATTTGAACAAATGTTCAATAGCAACTTCCACAAATTCAAAAACAAAATTCAAAAAGGGAAAATAGAACACTCTAAAAACACAAAAATAGAAGTATTCTTTTCACCAAAAGACAACATAATTGAAAATAAAATTATTCCAGTAATAAAAAGTGCAAAAGAATATATTTATATTCCAATGTTTTTCATAACATACAAAGGTATTCAAGAATCATTAATTAATGCGCACTATAGAGGTGTTGAAATAAAAATAATTGGTGACGCAACAAATGCTAGAACTAAACACACAATACATAGAGAACTTAGAAAAGTTGGGATAAAAGCTAAAACAGAAAACCAAGCTGGTAAAATGCACGCAAAAACAATGATTATAGATGATGAGATATCTATAATTGGTTCACTTAACTATACAAAAAGTGGAAATAAAAAAAACGATGAAAACATTGTTGTAATTTACAATAAAGACATAGCAAAATATCTAAAATCAACATTCTTATACACTTGGAACAAAATACCAAACAAATATTTAAACTACGACCCCATGGCAGAATCTCTAGAATCTATCGGTTCTTGCTTTGATAACATAGATAATGATTTTGATGACAAAATTGATATGAAAGACAGCAGTTGTCTATACAAATAAAATATAGATTGTTTAAATAAAAACTCTAAAAAAAAATAAAAGAGGAAACTCTTCGTTTCCTCTTTTAAGCATCTTATCTTTACTACTACAGAATGTTTGATGTAATTGTAAAGTGGAATCTGCAGTCATCTCTGTATTTATGTCCAGCATAATCAAGATGTGTCTTACCAATTGGGAAGCCCCAATATAAGTTAGCAGATATATATTTTGTTAATTTAACAACAATACCAGGACCAGCACTCATCAAGTAGTCAGAAGAACCACTGATAAATCTGTCACCGAACCAGCCGAAGTCATAAAAACCGGCAAGTTGGATACTGTCACTGATAAATTCATATTTCTTAGGCAATAAAGCTTTAAAGCCTGGAATTGGCATTCTGTATTCAACGCTAGTTGTTACACCATAGTCACCAATACGGAAACCTTCTTCGTAACCTCTAACTGATGCGATACCACCAACTTGCATAGCTTCTGAAGCCCATAAGTGTCTGTTTGCATATTGACCATTAACTTGCCAAATTAACATATGGTTGAATGGTAATACTTGTAAACGAGCTGCACTTGCATTAACTTTTACGAAATTATTACTAGACATGTTACGTGCTTTGTGGTGATCTGATGCATCAATAGGAATACCACCAGCGATACCACCGTTAAATAACCATCTGCCGTAGTAGTCATCTCTTACATTTGTTAAGCTACCTCTAATAACTCTTGTTCTATAGTCTGTTAACATTGAGTTTACAAGTGGAATATCTGATGATAAATCAGTATTTCTTAAATCTAATGTAATATCACCATATAATCTATAATCTGAACCTTGAGCTAATCTTCTTGAAACACCAACGAATACGTTGTGAGAATCACCAGAAATATCTAACTGTTTTAACAGTTTACCAATATTAACATGTGAATATGAATAACCTAAGTTCAATCTTGTATCATTTTTAGCGATTGGAATAGAGTAGATACCACCAGCACCAATAGAACGTGATGAATAAGATACTGTACCCATTAATGTATCACCGTGACCAGTTACATCATGTAAACCAGCGTAGATAACACCTCTGTGTGTACCAATAGCTTCTCTACCTTGGTTATCATATCTCAAGTCTAAGTTGATAGGAAATCTATCTTTTACGTCAAGAGTTACATCTGAATATTCTTCTGATTCTTCGTTATCAGCAAATGATACAGAACCTTGCATATATTCTTCAGTACTCATTTCTTGTAATGCCGCACGAACATCTTTAACATTTAAAATTTTACCAGGTTGAATACCTTTATCTTCTAAATATTTTTTGTTTAAGTAAGAAGCTCTTTCCCATCTACCAGGATTAATTTCAACGTTACCGTATTTACCTTCTAAAACTTTAATTTCAATAGCACCATTTTGAACCTTTTGTGGTGGCAAATATGCTACTGTTGAAATATAACCTTTAGATTGATAATAGTCAGTAATATCATTTGCTGACATAATTAAATCGTTGATTGTAACTTTTTGACCTAATTTAAAATCTACAAGTCTTTGAAGTACATATTCTGGAAACACTGTGTTACCGGTAATTTTGATGCTTTTTAGTGTAAAAGCAACTTGTTCTGTGTTCAACAAAGCCATCTTTTGAGCAACTTCGGCTTCAATTACTGCAGGATCTTTTGTAGCTTCAAGTCGTTGTTTTTCAACATAACGTTGATTTCTGATAAAGTTGCTACTATCAATAGAGCCAGCATCTAAACCACCATAAGCAGCTGGATTTGCATTATTGAAACCGGTAACACCGTCAACCGGATCAGCAAATGCAGAAAGACCAACCATTAAAGCTGCACATAATGCTGTTGTTTTGAATAATGATTTTTTCATCTGTCCACTCTCGTTATATATTCTTTTCTACTTATTTCTACTTATTGTTACTATATATTATATGATAATGAGTTAAAAAATAATATACCTTTTATAATTATACTATTTTCCCACAATTATACATAATATAAACATATGAAATTCGAACATGATTTTTTTTGCCTATATCTACAATATTTCCATAACATATCTTTACATTTATTTTTTTATTATATTTTAGATATAATTAACATATATTGGTCAAGGGAATGTCATGATTAAGGTTTCTTAATATTCTCTAAAATTTTAGCAAATAAAATTTTTAGAGTTTTTAGCCTAGTCAAGAAAAGTCATTGATTAACAAGTTTATATCGAGAATGGAGAAAAAAATGAGAAAACTTTTAAGCACAGCAGTTGCTTTCGGTGTTTTAGCATCAACATCTTTAACACCTATGGCATATGCAGACGTTGCAGCTAATGCACTTCCTACTTTAAATAGTGCTATTAATGCTGATGTTACAACAACTGGTTCTAACATGAACGTACAAATCCAAGGTGGTCAAGGTGGCGTTGGTACTTTAAACTGGGGCACTTACAACATTGGTAAAGATGCTTCTGTAAACTATGAATTTTCAGCACACAACCAAACAGCCTTAAACAAAGTTGATGCAGCTGGTGGTTTATCACAAATCTACGGTAAAATTACTTCTTCTGGCTGTGCTGGTTGCGGTTATGATGCAACTGGTAAAGTTATCTTAGTTAACCCTAACGGCGTTTTATTTGGTGACGGCGCAAATGTTAACTTAAACTCATTCACAGTTACAAACATGGATGCTAATTTTGATAAAGATACAAACAAATTAATTTTGACAAAAGGCGCTAATCAAAAAGACACTGGCATTATTGTTGAAAAAGGTGCAACTATTTATGGTGACAAAAACGTAACTTTTGCTTCTGACAATATTACTGTTTATAATGGTTCAAAAATTTCAACAAACTTTGGCAACAATGTTGGTGACACTGCATACGGTAAAATTAAAATGGTTACTACTGACGGTGTTAACTTTACATACTACAACAACGGTGCTATCAAAGGCTTAGAAAACACAGCATCTTCTGCTAATAAAATGATTTTATCTGTTAACGGAGAATTAGAATCTGGTAACATTGACCTTAGAAATTACTCTACTAATGCTGGTAGTGAAATCAACTTAAAAGGAGCTAACCTAAAAGCTGTTAAAGCAGTTAAAGGTAACGACGGTAACATTTGGTTAACAGCTTCTAACAAAGTAGTTGTTGAAGATTCTAACTTTACAACAACAAACCTTTCATCTGATGCAGCAACAAGAAATGGTGGCAATGTTCAATTCTTAGCTGGTAAAAAATTATCAGTAGGTACATCAAACGTAAATGCAGTTGGCAATGTTGATATGATTTCTCAAGGAAATGATGCTGTTATCGACAACACAACAATTACATCAGCAAAAGACGTTAATGTTACAGCTTCAAAAATTGCTTCTATTCAAAATAAATCAATTGTTGGCGGTAAAAATGTAACTGTAAAAGGTGGAACAAGAGCACAAGTTGCAAACTCAGCAGTTACTGCAGCACAAGATGTAAACATTATTTCTGATGGAACAATGGCATGGACAGAAAAAGCAAATATCACAGCAGGAAAAGATGTTAACGTAACAGCTAACAACGGCTACTTATTATTAAATAATTCAGCAATGAAAGCTGGTAACAACGTAAACTTAAAATCAAAAGATACTATTACATCTGCAAAATTATCTGGTACTACATTTACTGGTGCTAAAGATATAAATGTTGAATCTACAGCTGACAGCGTAATTTTAACTGGTACTTCTCAATTTGTTCCTACTACTGGAACTCTTAACCTAAAAGGTGCTAAAAATGTTGAAATCAATTCTACATCAAACCTAACAACAGCAAAAACAAATATTACAGCTGGTGAAAACGTATTCTTAACTTCTAAAGAAGGAAATGTAAACGTAACTGATTCTACAAAATTCTTAGCAGCTAAGAAAATATTTATTCAAGGTGCAAAAGATGTTAAAACAACTAGAACTGTTGACTTAAACAACATTCAAACAAATATTGTTGCAGGTAATGATGTTGACGTTACACTTTCAAATGTTGGCAACAGAGATAATGGCTTAAATGCCAAAGCTGGAAATAACATGACAGTTACAACAGCCGGAACATTATCAGTATCAAGCTTAATTTCTGGCAAAGATATGACAATTAATGCAGATAAAGTTATTGCTGGTAAACCATACACAACTGTTTCTAAATTACCAGAAGATACAACTAGTGAACGTTCTTACATCGAAGTTGGTGGCGAATTTACATCAAATGTAACTAAAGATAACTATGAAGTAACAGCATCCGGTGAATTAACTAACGACGGTAAATTTAACAAAAAACACCATATCCAATATGGCGAAGATGAAAAAATCTTATTAATCAACAAAAGACCAGTTGATAACAAAGTTACAGACCCAACATTACCAGACGCAGACAATGGTGACGATATTGATGTTGTAAATCCTGGCGAAACACCTTCTGATCCAGATGTTTCTGACCCAGTAACACCTACTCCAACCCCTGGTGATAATGAAGACCCTTCTAACCCAGGTAACGGCGGCAATGAAGGTGGAGACGAAGGAAACACTCCTGGTGGTGATGACAACACTGGTGATGAACCTTGTCCAGATGTACCAAATGATGATGAAGCTCAAGATGAAGAAGCTCCAGAATTATTATCAGGTACAAGTGTTCTAAGTTTCACAAAAACATACTCAGAACAAAAAAGATTCTAATCAATAGAACAAAGCTTAAAAGAAGTGCCAGAACTGGCACTTCTTTTTTGTAACATTTTATTAACAATTTGTTTCCAAACAAACAATTATTAAGACTTAGAATTTTTTATATAGTATATATAGGATATATTAATCCGTTTATTGAGAGAGTTTATATTAAACAAGTAAATTTTTTGTAACAATTCAAAAAGTTATCTTAACAAAGTTCGTTATTCTAGCAATTTTTATTTTTAGAACACTTAAAAAAGTATAACCAATAAGATGATATAGCATGATAAATAAAGGAAAGAAGAACATGAAAAAACTTTTAAGCACAACAATTGCAGTCGGTATTTTCGCTTCTATGAGTATTAGTCCAGCATTAGCAGCAGTAGGTGCAAACGTACTTCCTAGCTTAGATAGTGCAACTAATGCAGATGTAACTACATCTGGCAACAATATGAACATTCAAATTCAAGGTGGCCAAGGTGGTGTAGGAACATTAAACTGGAATAGCTACCACATCGGTAAAGATGCAACAGTTAACTATGAATTCTCAGCTCACAACCAAACAGCTTTAAACAAGGTTGATGCAGCTGGTGGTATTTCTCAAATATATGGTAAAATCACTTCTTCTGGTTGTGCAGGTTGTGGTTACGACGCAACTGGTAAAGTTATTTTACTTAACCCAAACGGCGTTCTATTTGGTGACGGTGCAAACGTTAACTTAAACTCATTCACAGTTTCAAATATGGATGGTGTTTACAAAAATAATGAATTACAATTAACAAAAGGTTCTAACCAAGGTGATTTTGGTATTAGAGTTCAAGATGGTGCAACAATCCACGGTGCTAAAAACGTAACTTTTGCAGCAAATGACATTATTTTATACAAGGGTTCTAAAATCACTACAGATACAGTTGCTAACGTTGACGATACAGCTTATGGTAAAGTTAAATTAGTTACTGCTGACGGTGTAAACTTCACTTATTACAACAACGGTGCAGTTAGCAAAATTTCTGATATTACTGGCTCAGCTGATAAAATGTTAATTTCAATCAATGGTGATATCACTTCTGGTAACATCGATATTAGAAACTATTCTACAGATGAAGCAAGCCAAATCAACTTAAAAGATGCAAGCTTAAAAGCTGTTAAAGCTGTAAAAGGTAATGACGGTAACATCTGGTTAACAGCTTCTAACAATGTTATTACACAATCTTCAAAACTTGAAACAGTAAATGGCTCAGCTGATGCTGCTAGCAGAAATGGTGGCAACGTACAAATTCTTGCTGGTCAAAAAGCAACTGTAGGTTCTACAGACATTAACGCAGTTGGCAATGTAGACATTAAATCAAATGGTTATGATGTTGTTGTTGGTAGTGGTTCTACAATCACATCAGCAAAAGATGTTAACATCACAGCGGCTGGTATCGCTTCTGTTCAAGGTGCTTCTAAAATCAACGCTAAAAACGTAAAAATTAACGGTGGTGAAAGAGCACAAGTTGTTGAAGCTTCTGAAGTAAATGCAGATACTTTTGAAATCACAGCTGATAACGTATGGTTTGAAGGTTCTAACATTAAAGCTGCTAAAGACATTAAAGCAACAGCAACAAAAGGATTTATTCAAGCTGACAACACAAGCTTAGCAGCAGAAAAAGTTGCTTTAGATGCTAAAACTAACGTAGCTGGTACAATCAATCTAAACAACAGCAAAACAACTATCAATGCTGGAAACGATGTAAACGTTAAATTATCTGGTGTTGGCAACAGACAAAACGGCTTAATCGCTAAAGCTGGAAACAATATGGCTATCGAAGCTGACACATTATCAGTATCAAGCTTAATCTCTGGTAACGATATGACAATCAAAGCAAATGAAGTTATCTCTGGTTATGATAAAACAACAAACTCATTAAGAACTGCTGGTGATAGTGCTGATAGAGCATATATCGAAGTAGGTGGCAAATTCACTTCAACTCCAAACTTCGAAGTTACTGACTCAGCTGGCTTAAATGCAGAAAAAACATATCAATCAAGACACCACATTCAATATGGTAACGGTTCTGAAAAAATCTTATTAGTAAACAACAGACCATACGTTGCTCCAGAAGAACCAAAACCTGTTCAACCAGTTGAACCACAAGATGACCTTGATGTAGATGACCAACAAGCTTCAATGTTAAACAAACTACCTCGTCAACCACAATCAATGAATAACAATACAAACATTGCAGACGGTAGAACAACATTCGTAGACGTATTCGCGGCAGCTAGCCAAATCGAAATCGAAGAAGACGAAGAAGAATAATCTACAAGATATACAAAACATTAAAAAGGAGTCTTAACAAAGA
Source organism: Candidatus Gastranaerophilales bacterium (assembly GCA_017467305.1). Classification (GTDB taxonomy): domain Bacteria; phylum Cyanobacteriota; class Vampirovibrionia; order Gastranaerophilales; family Gastranaerophilaceae; genus Avigastranaerophilus. Next base: position 15,762 of record JAFTSM010000071.1, on the reverse strand, counting down.
CTCCTTTTTATTTGACGAACAAAATATTTTTAAGATAACATGAACTATGGTAGATATAAGGTTTTTTTGTACATGAAACACAAATTTTGTTTATTACTAGGTTTAATATTTACAATTAATTCTTGTGCTTATGCAAATTCTATAGTTCAAAACCGTTTTCCAAAAAGAAATAGCGCAATTCAGTCTACAAATATAAATTTAGAATCTGTAGATACAACGTTCTCTCAAAACTCTTTTTTGCCAGCAATACAAGAGGTAAAAAATCAACTTTCAATTAATCCAACTGATTATTCATTAAATATAAACTTAGCAAATTTATATTTAAAATCAAACGAATTTGAAAATGCTTTTAATGAATTAGTTTATTTAAATAAATTAAAAGAACAAAAAAAATTAGATTCAGAAGAACTGGACGAACTAAAAACTCTATATGCTACGCAAAAAAATAATTTAAGAGTTGCAAGGTACAAATCAAATTTATATACTTGTCTAGCTATACTTGCACTATTAAACAATGATAATTTAATGGCAGAAACATATATAAATGAGATGCTAAACACTGGCGCAAATTCAAAAATAATTGCAGAAACAATTTCTTTGGTTTATTCATCGACTCAAAATAAACAAAAAGGGATTGAAGCTTGCGATAAGATTGTAAGCAAATATCCAAATGACATAAAGGCAAGAGAAATAAAAGCAAAATTACTTTTAGAAACAAATAACACAGATGAAGCAATCAATGAATATATAATTTTAGTTGGTCTAAACCACGAAAATAACGATATAAAATACAGATTATATAAATTATTAGAGTCTAAAAACTATTCAGAAGATAATATCGTTACAAAACTATATTCAGCATATCCTATAAAAAAAGAATCAGCTTATTATGATATTGCTACTATTTTATTAGAAAATAATGATATTGAAGCTGCAAAGTATTTTGCAGATATTCTTGCTAAAAGCAAAGAAGGTACCGTGCAAGGGAATATGCTACTTGCAGAAATTTATAGAAAACAAGGAAACTTAAAAGAATCATATAATGCACTAAACGAAGTAAAAAACAACGTTAACGACAAAAGTGAAATAGAAAGTTACAATGTTCAATTAGCAAAACTATCAAACAATCCAATAGAAGAAGCAAAAAAACTAAACAAGCAAGGTTTACACAATCAAGCATTAAAGCTTTTAGAAGAACAAAATCAAAATGATTTATCAGTTATTCTAGAAACTGCATCTGCATATTTCCATAGCGGAGATAAAAAGTCTGCCTTAGAAGAATTAAATAAAGGATTATCCTTATATCCAAATAAAACAGAAACTCACAACTTTTTTGCATATATTTATATGACTGAAAAAGACTTTGAAACAGCAAGAAAATATCTTGATGAAGCAAATAAAATTAATCCCAACAATAAACAAATTGCAAACAGCTACAAAGAACTTGGAATACTTGAAGCGAAAGAATTTATACCTCAAATTGAAAAATTTATTGAGCAAGAAAACTATAATGAAGCAACGAGATTAGTAGATGATGCACTTAAAACAAGTAAAAATGTACCACAGCTATATTTTTATAAAGCATTGACACAAATTGCCCAAAATAATTATGCAGCTTCAACTGCAAATCTATACAAATGTATTGAACTAGAACCACGAAATTATCTAGCATATTTTTATTTAGCAATAGCTTTTGATAATTTATCTGAATATTCAAATGCGAAAACGAATTATCAAAAATTTGTAAATTTAGTTCCTAAAGAAGCTTTTGAAGAAACGGAGAGAATTAATTACGCAAAATCACGAATTGCAAAACTTTAAGGATAACTAATTTAACAATTTATACACAAAAATATGCGGATTTGATATCATATAGAAATGGATATCTTAAAAACATTTGAAATATTTTTAGCCGCACCAATGAGCATGATTCACAAACGAAACATAAAAATCATGCACGTTGAAACAAACATTTTTGCGCAAAAATTACCAGTAGATATTTCTTTCGATGATGATATTCAGCTTACAGTTTACAACAACAAAAAAGTATACAAATTACTTTCAAGCGTAATATACAAGAAAAGATTAAAAGATGAAAATAACCAAAGCAAAGTTTATAACTAGTGCACCAACACTAAAGGAATGTCCAGAATTAAACCTACCAGAATTTGCTCTCATAGGTCGTTCTAATGTTGGCAAATCATCCTTTATCAATTCAATAGTAAATATAAAAGGATTAGCTAAAACAAGTAATACTCCAGGGAAAACAAAACTAATAAATCTATTCAATGTTGATAATTTATTTATTTTTGCAGATTTACCTGGATATGGATATGCTAAAGTATCTGGAAAAACTCAAAATGAATGGCAAAAAAGCTTAGAAAAATATTTACTTAACCGTGAAGCAATAGTAAGTCTAATACAATTAATAGATTCCAGACACCTAATACAGAAAAATGATTTACAAATGGCAGAATGGATAAAATTTAATAAATTACCTTGCTTTGTTATCGCAACAAAAGTAGACCAAATTGGACGTTCTCAAATTGTTCCTACTTGCAAAAAATTTGAAAAAGAACTTGGTTTACCAGTTTTCCCTTTCTGCAAAGCAGATAACTATTACAATCAAAATATTCTAAAGAAAATGGAAGAGATTATAAAAGCAAAAAATTAATTTTCTTGTGTATTTTCTAAAAAAGCTCTAATACACTTATTTATACTTGTTGGTGTACTTAAAGAAGTCTTTCTATTTGAATTATAACGATATAGAGAAGTCTTTTCTCTTTGTTCAGAAACTTCATCCGAAGCTACTTCTCTTACGTACTCACGGCGTTCTTTTCTAGAACCAACATTATATTTTTTTTCAGCACTATTATTCTTTTTTTTGAAAATAAATGCCAATACAAGAAAAATAACAAATATGATAAAAATAAAACTTAAAAAGAATGTAGAATTATTAGAAAATTCACTTTCATCATATCCAGTATCATTAGATACTGGAGTATTAATCGCAGAGGATATTGCCCCAGTATCAAATGCCCGAATACTATTTATGTTTAATGTATCTTTATTGTTTTGAGCAATATAGATAGAATTATTCATTTACTTTTTGTTCTTCCTTTTTAGCTTTTCTTGGTTTTCTTGTTACTTTTTTCTTTGGTTTTTCTTCAACTTCTATAGCAACCTCTTTTGGTTGTTCTTCAACCTTTTCAACTACTTCTTTTACTTCTTCCTCTTTAGGAGTTTGTTTTTTTCTTGTAGTAGTTTTTCTAGGTTTCTTAGCTTTTGTCTCTTTAGTTTCTTTAACTTCTTCAACAGAAGCTTCTTTAACTTCAACTATAGGTTCAACTGTTTCAACTGGTTTTACAATAACTTCTTCTTGAATTTGAGGAATTTCAACATTTTCTTCTACTTGAACAACATTTTGTTCTTGTTGTTCATTATTTTGTTGATTTTTATTGAACTTATTGAATTTATTTTTCTTGTGATTATGGTTATTATTACCATTTTGATTATTATTTTGTCCATTATTTGGGTTATTGTTTTGAACATTATTTTGTTGTTGTTCATTAACTTCATTTAACGGATTATTATTTGGGTTATTAAACACCTTATTTTGTTTATAGTTTGGTGTTTTATTCTTGATTTGTTGAACTGGAATTTTTAATTTTGCAGCTTTTGCCTTAATTTCACCTTCAACTACTGGACTAGAGAAGTTTAAATCATCAGCAATATATCCAGTTCCTTGACAGTGTGGACATTTTTTACCAAATAATTCAGATAAACTTTGACCTTGTCTATGTCTTGTCAATTCTACAAGTCCCAAATCTGATAGCTGACCAACTTGTGGTTTTGCCTTATCTTTGTCTAATGCAATTTCAAGTTCTTCCATAATGGCAAGTTTATCACGTCTATTGTTCATATCGATAAAGTCAACAATAACCATACCACCGATATTTCTCAATCTTAATTGTCTAGCAATTTCGTGAACTGCTTCCAAATTTGTTTTTACAATAGTTTCATCTTGAGTTGTTGAGCTTACAAACTTACCACTATTTACGTCAATTACAGTTAAAGCTTCTGTTGTTTGGATAAATAAGTATCCACCACTTGGCAAATTAACTTTTGTTTGAAGTGCAGATTTAATTTCTTTAACAATACCAGAAGCCACCAATAAAGTTTCAGAACCCTTATAAGCATTAACTTCAATATTTTTGTTCATATTCCAATTTTGTAAAATTTGCTGTGTTCTATGAACACCATAAGAAGTATCTAAAATGATTTCGTTAACATCTTCGCTACAAGCTTCTCTCATAACTCTATAAAGTAAATCTTGGTCACGATATAAAAGACTTGGTGCTGGTCTTGTTTCAGCAGCTGCAACAATAGTATTCCATTTTTCTAATAGAATTTCCATATCTTCTTGAATATCAGCATCAGATTGACCTTCAGCTTCTGTTCTAACAATAACACCTAAACCAACAGGTTTTAAAAGGCTGATTATTGATTTTAATCTAGCTCTTTCTTTTGCATTTACAATTTTTCTTGAAACGTTAATACCTGTTTCTTGAGGCATTAAAACCAAGAATCTACCAGGAAGACTAATCATAGTAGAAACTCTAGGTCCTTTATGACCAACTGGTTCTTTTACTACTTGAACTATAATCTTTTGTTTTGGTGAAAGTTTTTCTTTTAAAGTACCTTTACCAATCGCATCATTTGCGTGTAAAAAGCCCATTTTATCGTATCCAACATTTACAAATGCTGCATCAATACTAGGCAAAATGTTATCTACAGTTGCAAGATAAACATCATTTAAAAGCATATCGCCACGATGAACATAAAATTCACAAACCTTGCCATCTTCTATAACAGCTGCGATATTGTCTCTTTCTGCTACAACTATTGCTTTTGACATAAAAAATCCTTTTCTATAATAAATCCTTACAACTCGCTCATATCTTTATCATAAAATCTAGTTCTAATAATTTTGAAATTTAATTCGGGTTTAAACAGTTTTATTACATCATCTGGCTTAACTGATGGAATTTCATCAGACTGTCCTGTCTTCAAAATCATACATAGCTTACCTTCAGCAACATCTACTGATTTTATTGACGGTTTAATATTTACAAGTTTTTTTATACCTTTTTTATTTATCTTCTCTATAAATATTTCATTACTTGAAGATATCTTATCTTTAATATACAACAAATCTTCATTTTGTAAAAGACCTTGTTTGATTGGTTCAAATACATACTGTGCCCACTGAGCAATTATATCAATTGCACCAACTGTTCTATTTATCTTTTCTGCAGATTTTACTTCTATATTTTGTGGTAGAACAGCATTTAATTTTTCAACTAAAAGATTAGTTTCGATATCATCATAAATTTCAATATCTATAAGTTCATTTTCACCTTCAACAAATATTGGAAGTGCAACACCTAAAGAAAATCTTGGTGTAGGATTAAATCCTTGAGAAAAATATAAATTCAAACCGGAACGATACAATGTTTTAACTACCGTATTTTGCCAATCTAAATGAGAAATATATCTCATTTCATCCTTTTTACTAATTTTTAATCTATAACGGAATACTGTTCTATCTTTTAGTTCTTCATTACTAGGTTGAGAAACAAATTCAAACTCGTCATCTAAAACTTTATGAGTTTTTAAGTTTTTACACACACCACAAGCAACACAATTAAACTCACAAGGAGTAATATTTGCAGCTTTTAGTGCATTATTATATTGTTCTTTCAACCATTCTTTATCTAAACCTGCATCAACAATATCCCAAGCCAATTCTTCATCAAGGGAATATGCCTTTTGTGCATCTTCATCAATATTAAATCCACATTCAATCGCAGTTTGTTCCCAAAGATTTTTATCTATATTTTCATCCCAAGTTGTTAAATAAGCACCTTTTCTATGCAATGCAAAAATAAAATCATTATATTTTTCGTTGCCACGAGACATCGCACTTTCAACTTTTGAAGTAAAACTACTATGATAATTGATTTTTAAACCTTTTATAGTTTTAACTTTATCTAATAAATATTTAATTTTTTCTCTAACTTCTTCTTGAGAATTTTGTCCAAACCATTGAAATGGAGTAAATGGTTTTGGAACAAAAATAGAAACTGTACAAGTTAGATTTAAACCATCTTTTAGTTCTAATTCTTTCTTTAAAAGTTTACCTCTATAGCGAATTTTATTAAATAATTCAGCCATTTCATCTAAATCTTCGTATGTTTCTGTAGGCAAGCCAATCATAAAATACAATTTAATATGATTAGAACCATTTTTATAACAATTTAAAATAGTATCAATAATTTGTTCTTCAGTAAGATTTTTATTGATTACATTTCTAAGTCTTTGGCTACCTGCTTCTGGAGCAAGTGTAGCAGTTGTAGCGCGAACCCCTTGAACAAGTTTTGCAAGCTTTGTACTATATCTATCAATTCTTTGGCTAGGAAGAGATACAGAAACTTTCTTCTTATTCATTTCTTCACTAAGTGCTTCAATTACACTTTCTATATTTTTATAGTCATTAGAAGATAATGAAAGTAAAGAGTATTCATCATAACCAGTTATTGAAACAGACTCTTTTACCATATCAATTATTGACTGTGCACTACGCTCACGAATTGGTAAATTAATATGCCCAGCCTGACAAAAACGACACATTCTTCCACATCCACGACGTATTTCGATTATTGTTCTATCGTGAACACTTGATGAAAATGGCACTGGGGCTTTTGGTGCTTTATTCAATTTTGAAATATCAAAAATTCTTTTTTTAGTTTTGTTTTGTTCTTGAGGAGCAAAAACACCTTCTAATTTTGATAATTCTTTAATAATTTCTGTTCTTAATTTACCGTCAGACTTTAATTTTTTATATGTTTCTAAAATTTCAATTAAAAGTTCTTCTCCATCACCGACCATAAAAATATCAATAAAATCTTGCATTGGTCTAGGATTGAAACAGCAAGGTCCTCCAGCCATAATAATTGGATCATTTTCTAAACGTTCGACTCTCAAAACGGGAATATTTGCAAGTTTTAGCATTTCTAAAACTGTAGGATATGCTAGTTCATATTGAAGCGAAAACCCAACAAAATCAAAAGCTTTAACTTCTTTTTTTGATTCCAAAGTTAAAAGTTGAAGATTATTTTTTATAAGTTCTTCTCTATAGTCTAAATCAGGAGCATAAACTCTATCAGCCATAAATCTCTCATCAGAATTTACAATATCATATAGAATCTTCTGTCCTAAATTACTAATGGCAATTTCATATTTATCAGGAAAAGCGAAAGCAATTTTAACTTCTGCCAAATTAAAATCTTTGTTATAACTTAAATACTCTGAACCTATATATTGATAAGGTTTTTTCACATTATATAAGAGACACTGATTGTCTTGTGGTAATTCAATATTCATTTACGCTAAATCTTCCGGAACATATCTTTCTATATCTATGATTTCTCCGTAAGATTCATTGTGTCTAAACTTATTAAAGAAGTCCAGTAATGACTCATAAGGTACTTTATACTTATAAAGCGCAACTCCAAGACCATTATTTTTCATTACTGTAACTATGTAAAAAGTTTTTTGTGCGTAAGCTCTTAAATCTTCTTCCTTAAAATAGTTTCCATTCTCATCTTTTGTAAGCTTTACATACTGAAAACCTTTGAAGAAACGCTGACGCAAAGTATCTCCTTCTTTTGGAGTCTTCGTAAATATATCTACTACATTATCATTATTATCTGTCATATTATTATTCAACCTAATTTCAATAAAATAGGCAAATTATTAACAAAATTGAAATAATTAATTGAAATAAAAAACTCGGCTTTCACCGAGTTTTATAATCTATTTTTTTGCTCCTATATTTATAAATGGAACAGAATTTCCCATCATATATTGAGGCATTTTGCCATCCCACTTTTGAACAGCTTCATATTCAACTAAAGATTTATTTTGACTTAATGCTTGAGCTCTTATAGCCATAGATTTTGCTTCTGCTTGAGCTGCAATAACTTTTTGCTTAGCTTCTTCTTCTACTTGAACAGTTTTGTTTTTTGCCTTTAAAGCTTCTTGTTCAGCAGTTACTTTACTTTCAATTGCTCTTTCAAATACATCAGAATAGTTAATCTCAACCATTTGAAAATCAGTAACATTAATGTAGTTATCTTTCAATTGAGACTGCAATTTAAAGAGAATATCACCAGTAGCCTTTTCTCTATTAGCAATTAAATCTTGTGCATTCCATTTACCAATAATATCTTTAATAGTACCTTCAACCACAGGAGTTAAAATAGTGTTAATATAATCCATACCAACTTCTTGGAATAATTTATTAACTTTATCTGGTTGAACATTAAAGTTTAAAACATATGTAATTCTTGCTTGTTGAATATCCTTTGTATAAACAGCTGTTTTAACTGTAGTTTTTTGAGTTTTTACATTCATCGTCTTAAATTTTTGAATAAATGGGAAAATAAAATGTAAACCTTCATTATAAACTTCTGGTTCAACTTGACCTAGTTTTATTTTAATACCTCTTTCACCAGGACCAACCATTACAAATGGATTAAACATGATTATAAATGCTAGAAATAATAACACAGCAGCAATTGGTACACTTAATAATTTTTTATTCATAAAATCCCCTTTTCTAATTCAAGCCAATTAATGCAATAGCCAAATAAAAAGCAAGTACCATAAATATAAATAGTGCAAACCCAATCAAAATTTGCTTCCCATATTTTTGGTATAAATTTTCACCTTTTATGTAGCCAATTGTTATAATGCACAAATTTACAAATAAAATAAATGATAACAATAATATTAAAATTCTAACTATCATACTTTACCCTTTTTATATGCTAAATCAGGTTTTCTTGCTGCTAAAGTCTCATCAACTTTTCTAACAGGAGTATTCAATGGATGCTTTAATACTTCCTCTGGATTTTCTTTAACTTCTTTAGCAATTTGTATCATAGTTTCAATAAACTCATCTAAACGCTCTTTTGTTTCAGATTCTGTTGGTTCAATCATAATTGCTTCATGAACAATTAATGGAAAATAAATTGTAGGTGGGTGGAAGTTTCCGTCCATTAACCTCTTTGCAATAGCTAGAGTATTAACACCTTGCTCTTTTTGCCAATCACCAGATAGAACAAATTCGTGCATACATTTTCTATCATATGGTAATAGATAATGCTCTTTTAATTTATTCATCATATAATTTGCATTTAAAACAGCGTAAGAACTAACATCTTTTAATTCTTTACCCATTAATAAAATGTACGCATAAGCACGAACTAAAACAGAAAAATTACCATAAAACGCTTTCATTTTTCCGATAGTATGCTTAACATCATATTTTCTTGAATATTTTTTACCGTCAAAATCAATTACTGGAACTGGAAGATAATCTTTCAATTTTGAAACAACGGCAACTGGACCAGCACCTGGTCCACCTCCGCCATGAGGGGTTGAAAATGTCTTATGCAAATTCATATGAACAATATCAAAGCCCATTAATGCTGGGTTTGTGTGCCCCATAATGGCATTCATATTTGCACCATCATAATATAATAGACCACCAGTTTCATGAACAAGCTTTGAAATTTCTAAAATATCTTCCTCAAATAAACCCAATGTATTTGGATTTGTAAGCATTATAGCAGCTGTATTATTATCTAAAACGGATTTTAGTGCGTCTAAATCAACTAAACCTTTTTCATTTGATTTAATTTCAAGAATGTTAAATCCACACATAGCAGCACTAGCCGGATTTGTACCGTGTGCAGAATCTGGAATAATAACATTTTTTCTATTTTCACCAATTGTTTCAAAATACTTTTTGACAATCATCATTCCACAAAGTTCACCATGTGCACCAGCAGCTGGTTGTAATGTTATTGCATCCATACCAGTTACAACTTTTAAGGCTTCCTGCAAATTGTACATTAACTTTAAAGAACCTTGAGAATCTTCATCATCTTGATGTGGATGAAGTTCACAAAAATCTTCTAATACAGACAAAACCTCATTAACTTTTGGATTATACTTCATTGTGCAAGAACCTAAAGGATAAAAACCTTTCTCGATACAGAAATTTTTATCAGAAAGTTCTTTATAGTGACGCATAACTTCAAGTTCAGAAATTTCTGGCAAAACAGAAGAACTATCTTCATTTAAAAACTTTTTATCAATAAAGCTAAAATTAATAGTTTCTTCTATTAAATTTATTCCATTTGTATTTTCTTTAGTTTTTTCAAATATTAATTTTGTCATCATATCCCCTAAATAATTTTTATTTGAATAACCTAACCTTCTCTACGGCTTCTTCTGCCAGTTCTTTTATTTCAGTCAAATCAACATCTTTATACAAAGCACGACCAATACCAACAGCTTTAGCTCCAGCCCTTAAATATGCAGGAATATCATCTATTTGAATACTACCTGCTGCAATTACATCTAAGAATCTCATAGGACGTAATAAATCTTCAATATAATCAGCACCACCCATAGGGTTAGTAGGTGAAATTTTTATTAACTGAGTTCTTGCTTTCCAAGCAGAATATGCTTCATTTGGTGTAGCAGCTGTCATAATCAAAGGTGTTCTTTGTGTTTTACATAAACGAACTAAATTCATTTGAGTAACAGGAGAAACAATAACATCAGCACCAGAATTAATAGCCACTTGAGCTTGACGTTGAGTAATAATACCACCAGCCATAATCATTGGTCTATCATCTTGCTTTGTTATTTCTTCAATTAATTTAACCATTTCTGGTGTTTCAATAACTACTTCAATGATTTTAATGCCACCATCATATAATGCTTTGATAATATCTTTAGCTTTATTTTCTTCTTGCATCCTTAATACTGCAAATAATTTTTCTGCAGAAATTTTATCTATTGGGTTCATACTCTATTTCTTTCTTAACTTCAACAAATTTTGCATAAATACATTTTCGGCTTTTTCTTTTGTTTCATTTCCGATAATTGTTTCTAAATCGTCTTTAAATTTAGTTATATCTTCATATTTTTTCAAAATACCATCAATAGCAATTGAAATATCACCAGTTTCTTCTGAAACAACAATACAAGCAGAATCAGAAATTTCACTAGCACCAATTGCAGCTCTATGTCTTGTTCCATATCTCCAGCTTAATTTAGGGTCTTCCGTTAAAGGTAACAACACCCCAGCAGCCAAAATTTTATCATTATGAACAACCATAGCGCCGTCATGCAACGGTGTATTTGGAAAAAATATAGTCAAAATCAATTCTGTTGAAATATCAGCATTAATTGTTGTACCTACTTCATTATAGAAAGATTTATCTTGTTCTTTTTGTACAACAATAAGCGCACCACGCTTAACTCTACTACAATATTTAACAGCTTCTGTTATTTCTTTAATAACATTTGTTTTATTTTCATTATTATCTTTTTTGAACCAAAGAAAATTTTTACCCACAAACTTAGTTTGTCCTAAATGAACCAACAATTTTCTCAATTCTGGTTGGAACACAATAACCATTGAAAGCAAAATACCAGTCAATAAATATTGCGCAATTTGACCTAAAATATTAAATTCTAAAGCAATCAACACAGCACTGAAAACCCAAGCGGTAATGATAAAGAACAGAATACCTCTTACCAACTTTTCAGACTGTGTATCTTTAATAAAACGCATATAAACATAAAAGACAACAAGAACAATAACAAAAACTTGTAAAAAATCCTTCCAAGTTAACACTGTAGAAGCAACTAGCCCCTCACTTGGAAACATATCTTTAAATAAGTTCAGCATTGTCTCGAACATCAATTACCTATTTCAATCTATCAGGTATAACATCAGACTCACATAACTGTTCATATGTTTGTCTATTAATAATAATATCAGATTTTCCATTATTTACAAGTACAACAGCTGGTTTTAAAACCCTATTATAATTACTAGACATAGAGTAACCATAAGCACCAGTATTATAGAAACAGATAACATCCCCCTCTTCAATAATTGGGAGATTAACATCTTTTGCTAAAATATCTCCAGATTCACAATGTTTACCTGCAATTGTAACAACTTCTGTTTCTGTTTCATTAGGTTTATTTGCAACTTCTACAGTATAAACTGCTTGATACAAACTTGGTCTTGCATTATCAGACATACCACCATCAACTGCTTGATATCTTCTACCATTTGGCACTTGCTTAGAACTACCAGCCGTATAAATTGTTACACCAGCTGTTCCAACCATACTTCTACCAGGTTCTATAAAAACAGTTGGTTCTTCTATTTCATATTTTTTTGAGTTGATTTTTATAGATTCAATAATTGTTTCTGCAATATCATATACAGAAATAGGTTTATCTTCTTCTGTATATTTGATACCTAAGCCACCACCAAGATTGACTTCTTGAAGGGTAATTCCAAACTTATCTTTAATTCTTTTTATTTCTTTAAAGATAACTTCAACTTCATCATAATAAACTTTATTTTCAAAAATTTGTGAACCTATATGTGCGTGTAAACCTATTAAATTGAGATTTTTATATTCATCTTTAATCAAAGTAATAGCTTCATCTAATTGCATTAAATCAAAACCAAATTTAGAATCCAAGTGACCAGTCTGAATATACTCATGAGTATGACATTCAATCCCAGGAGTTATTCTTAACAATATACGAACAACTTTATCTTGTGATTTTGCAATATCATTTAATAACGCTAATTCAAAGAAATTATCAACAGATATAGTTCCAACGCCATATTCTAGAGCTAAAACTAAATCATCATAAGATTTATTATTACCATTAAATAAAGTCTTAGACATATCAAAACCAGAAGCATTTGCAGTATAAATTTCACCCCCAGAACATAAATCTAAGCCAAAACCTTCTTGTTCCATTATTTTACAAATAGCTTTTGTCATAAATGCTTTTGATGCAAACATCATTTTCATTTTAGGGTAAGACTTAAATGCTTCCTTATAACTATTTGTCATCGAACGAATTGTTTGTTCATCAAATACATACAAAGGCGTTCCATATTGATTAGCTAAATCGACTAAATCACAACCTCCTATTTGAATATTTCCATTTTCATTGATTTGAGTCGTTACTGGTTTAATGTTCTGGTTAGCGGTTTTCATACTATCTCCTAAAATCTTTGTCTAAATTCTATCATAAAATTAACCTTGATTAATACTCAAAAAGTATTATTATATAAATTATGAAAAATTTATTTGTTGTACTTGTTTTATTAATATTTACAGCTGGAAGTTTTGCCACAGAATTAGATTATGATTCGCTTTACGAAGCGGCATTTCCTTTTGAATCACAACTATATAACAATATAGACCCATTTGAAGATGAAGATTCTATCAAGTATGCGTATTCACCATACCCACTATTTAGAACATCTGCATACTTATATTTTAAAGATTACGCAATAGAACCAGGATACTATTCCCTAACACCAAGAGTATTAAAGGGTAAGGACTATGTATTTTTCAAACAAAATGGAAAAGTTCAATTTATAATCCCAGTTGCAAAAAAAGAAGCAACACCTATAAATTTTTATGAGGCAAATACGCCTCAAATAAAAAAAACAATTTGGCAAAAATTTTCTTCAACTGTTAAGGATAAATTTTATTCAACAGCAAAAGATTCAATGAAAGCACCACCACCAAAATCACATATTGATATAAAAGTGGAAATAGAATACATAGTTTTAACACTATTTTACGGTGAAGACAAATATATATTATTATTTAAACGAACACCTTATTGATACTTAAAAAAATTATGGTTCTCTTTTAACCTTTTTTTAGTTACAACATAACCACATTTTGAACAAGCCAATATTCTCCCAGTAGAATCTATAGGCATAAAATTATGTTTACAGGTAACAATATCTTCAAGTTCATCATTTGAAAGAGAAGAATAATTCGGCTGAACTTTCTCTTTTTTCGTAAACTTAAAATATAATTTAATAATTTTTTCAATAATATACATTAGAAAAATTTATCCAATACTATTGCTATACATATTAATAATGTAAAAATAGAAAGCAAGTTTCTTACAATTAAAAATTTAATCAAAAATCCTTGTTGTTCAATAGGTGCTTTCTTTATAGAAGAAACATTTCCCATAAAAAAATTAGGTTTAATTTCTAAATTAGGATTACTTATGTGAATGGACATTACCCTATACAAAACTATAGCTGTTGGAAAACTAAAAAAAGTCAGAAAATAAATAAGTGACAATTTAGAAAATAAGATGCAAAGAAAAATATTTAAATAAGCACCAAAAACAATAACCCCTAAAAGTAACAATGCTCTTTGTTCTGTTTTGCATAGCCTACATAAAGTTACCTTTCTACTAGCTTCATCTAATTTAAAATCTAAAAGCATATGATTATGAAGAACAGCAACAGATAATAATCCCGTAGATATTGAGATAAAAAGTACATCAATAGAATAAACACCAGTCATTACATAATAAACACCTAAATATAACAATGGAGAAAATACTATTGCAACAATCAACTCTCCAAGTCCTAAACAACCTAAAACTGGGTAAAGAAGACAAAGTATAATAGTTGGAATTAATATTGGCAACAAATCAATGCCATAAATTGAAAAAAAATAAATTGCAATAAGAAGAGATAAAAAGAATAAAATAAAAGATAAAATACAATAATTTTTAAAAGAGAGAGAACCATCAAAAATACAGGAACATTTACCCTTTTGAAAATTAAACGAAGGCATCAATCCCTTATCAATAGCGACTTTTTCTCTATAATAATCTACAACATCGTCAAAAACATTGACTCCTGCGTGCAAAATAACAATTCCTAAAAGAGAAATTATCCCATAATAAAAATTTCCATTATTTAGCAACGCTAACAAAAAAGGAACTAGCCAAGACATAATAGATATGGGCAAAGAATACCCTCTTATAGCAACAAATAAAACTGCGATTTTTTTCAAAATAAACAACATGTAAAGACGCAATCTCCACCAATATACTATAAGCATAACTCAAAAATAGAAGTTTTTTGTTAAATTTTGTTACAATAAAAAGCTCAAATTATTTAAAACTGACAAAAAATTAAAAAAACAATTGTTATATGAATGTTTAAAATTTAAGAAAACAGTGTAAATCTCTCAAAAAATATGTTATATTAATATAACCAAGGGCGATAAAGTGTTAAAAATACATTTTATTTGACAAGGTAAAAAAAATTTGTTAATATTTCATAACAATTCAACCAACAAAAGGCAATTAATAGAATTTAAAATTTTTTATATATAAGTGATGGTAAGTAAGTAAATTTTTTGTCGGAGGAAGAATGACAATAAGTGTGAACTCTAGAAAAAAACAAGCAAAGAAATCTTTTGATGAATTATTAAACGATTTAAGAACTAGCAATTCAGAAAAAGTTAGATATAATGCTGCAAGAGTATTAGGAGAAATGGGCGATGCTAACGCTGTTGAACCATTAATCGACGTATTAAAAAATGACCGTAACGGTTCAGTTCGTTTATATGCTGCAAGAGCACTTGGCGAATTAGGTGAAGTTTCAGCTACAATTCCTCTAATTGAATCTTTAAGAGAAGACCGCAACGTAGACGTACGTGTTCGTGCTGCTCGTGCTTTAGGTCGTTTAGGTGGTAAAGAAGTAGTTGAACCATTAGTAGAAGCATTAAATGATGAAAATCCACAAGT
>JAFTSM010000070.1 GCA_017467305.1 Candidatus Gastranaerophilales bacterium | reverse complement strand
AGAAGAAACAAAACTGTATTTAGAAAAACAAAAGAAAGTTGCAGAAGAGCAAAAACGAGAACAAAAAGCACAATTAGAAAAACAAATAGAAGCAAGAAAAAATGTAAAAACATTGCCAATATCAGACGTAGAAAAAACATTATTCCCCCACGGCAATTTAGCAGAAATGGATTTTGCTAAATCAAAAGAATTGGGAGAAAAAATAAATAGTATTAGTAAAGACTTAGAGAAAATCTTTAAATATAAGAAAAAACTTCCAACTCGAGAACAGATTTATGAGATGATTGCTTATTCTCTTCAAAATCAAGAAGAGACAAAATCAGCAAAAACACAATTTTGGATGGATTTTAAAAATGGACACATTATTGATAATGCTTTTGCAATTAATTTTATTCAGAATATTGGATTTAGAAATTATTCGATTGGTGAGATAGGTAAAGAAGCTGCTGAAAATTTATATATGGCAAAAAAAGAATATTATATGAATACACCTTATGCAAGAGAACATCAAATATTCAATAACTGTTATGAACTTGAACCTAGATTAAGAGATTATTTTATTGAAAAAATAATACAACAAATTGGTTCTGATAAGTTAGAAACAATAAAAGGTATATATATTGATACAAATTCGCAGTCATCAAAAGAATTAGCAAAAAATTTTGATCTGCAGAAAAAAGTTTCTGAACATGTTAATTTATTGAAGAAAGGTCAAATAATTGAAATAGATAGGAATATGAGATTTAAAACAGGAAACTTTTATTATGCAATCAATAATGCTGATATTTTAGATTTACATATAAATAAACAAGGAAACATTGATTTATTGGTTGTAGATACTTATGATTTTAACAAAAATGACTCTAATGACTTGGTAAAACTAGCACGTGAACACCAAGATAGAGGTGATTTAGTTCCGTATTTTATTATTTATCATGTAATAATACCAATTATAAAAATAAAATAATTAATAGGAAAATATGTAATATTATAAAATAGAATACTCGTTTAATATAAATGAGTATTCTATTTATAAAAAAGGAATAAAAATGTTTAAATATTTAAAGAAAATATCTTTTTGGGCATTTGTTTTTTGCTTTCCAAATTTTATTTTATTTTTTTTGTTGATTAGTGAAGAAGGTTCATATATATTCTTATATCCCATTATTTCATTTTTTATTGTGATTATTTTGAAAAAATTAATAGCTAAGAGTAATTCAAATTTTGTAAAAATAATTTTAAAATTTATACAAATAATCATTTTAGTTTTTCTTTTTCTAATATTTCATATTTATATGCTTGCAATTTCAGTATTAATTAATTTCTCTCTAACATAAAAATATTTTTGAATGATGTTTATTAAAAAGGGTAAGAAATGTTTAAATATATTAAAAGTAATTCATTTATCGCATTTGTTTTTAGTTCTCCAATTTTAATTATTGGTTTGTCTGTATTTATTGCAACTGAACAAGTTGAACCAATATGGATACGAATAATATTCTTATTTATTTTTGTTTTAATTACGGAAAGTTTAGAAAAAAAAGTAGGTTCTAAATTTTTAAAAGTGATTTTATATTTTGTACATTTTGTTTCTTTTACACTTTTATTTATACAATTTTATATTGTTGTATTATTATTTTTATTCTCTTTTCAGAATAATAAGTTAATACTCTTGCTTTTTGGGCAAGTATAAAATGAACAGAATTAGTGCTGAGAAAGAGGATTCTTATTATTCAATAAGTAATCCTGAAAATAAACAAGGAAATATAGATTTATTAGTTGTAGATACTTATGATTTTAATAAAAAAGAATCTAAGGATTTAATAAAACTAGCACGTGAACACCAAGATAGAGGAGATTTAGTTCCGTATTTTATTATTTATCATGTAATAATTCCAATAACTAAAAAATAATTCAATATCGGAAAATATGTAATATCAAAACAACTAAAGAGTGGATAAAATATAAATATTCACTCTTTAAATTAATGTATTTATAAGGATGTTTTAATGTTTTTAAAATCTATAATTAAATGTTTATTTATTTTTGCAGTTGCACTTACGTTGGAATTTATTTTTGTTTTTAAAATAGAGCTAACATTTGATTTTATTACAATCATAAAATCTTTCTTATTTTTGTATTTTTCCCCATTTTTTTGTTTATTTATTTATTTGTTATATATAAATTCTAAAGATGAAGGTCTAAAAAAAACTTTGTTCTATTTTTGTATGTTTATTGTTGTAATTTCTTATTTATATTCTTTTTTTCTACATTGCTTTTTTACTTCTATATCCCAAATTTTTACTGAATAATGAGGTTTTTTTATGTTTGATTTTAAATCTAGTTTGTTTATTAAATTTAGCATATTTATGGGGTATTTTTGTGTAATATTCTTTGTTTTTTATCTTTTATTTTTTACTAAATTCTTGGTGTTTTTTTTATTGATTTTAGATGTTATGCTTAAATGTTCTTTTATTATTTCTATATTTTTTATATTTGTTGATGTTTTTTCTTTTAATATTTATTTATTTAATTCTGTGAATAAGACCGAAAAAGTTAAGAAAAATTTTATTGTTAAATTGCACTACTGTATGATTGTTTTGTATTTACTGATTAGTTTTATTTGGTGTAATTTGAAATTATTAAATTATACTTTTAAATAATAGGAAAATATGTTATTTTTTTTATTTACAAAGCCTCTATACAGTAAGTATAGAGACTTTGTATAGGTGTAAAATGAAAAAAGTATAGTTATAGTTTATTTAATGTTGTCGTTGATTGCGACATATTATTGTTTTGTATTCTCATTAAAAAGTGTATATGTGAATCTATCTGAGTTGATATTTTGTATTTTGCTGATGATTTGCTTGTTAAGTATTCCATTTGTTTTTTCTTTTTTATTAGATTTCTTAATAAAAAAATGGAAAAAAGGAAAGTTCTATATTGGTTTTTAAAATTAATTGATTATTTTATGATTTGTGTCTCAATTTTTTATTATGTATTTTTAATTGGATTTTGTTTTTTTCGTATATTATTCTTTTACTTCCTTTTGAAAAAACTAATGTAGATATGGATAATTATTCTATATTTTTGAAAAATGAAAAAAATATTGAACATTTTCCTCGGAATTTGCCCCCAAATATTAAAAATTATACTTTTGAAGTTGAAACATATTTACAAGGTGATAAAATTTATTTTTTGAAATTTATTGCTGATGAAACATTTATTCAACGTGAACTTTTAGAAAATAAAAAAATATAGTAAAAGAAGTTGATTACAAAAGTTTCTGTAATTGTTTATTTTTTTTCTAATTTTTTCTCTTCCAATGTTGTTTCAAATTTTAATTAATTATCTTGAGAAAAAAATTACAAATAAGATTATAAATGTTTTTCTTTGTGTTTTATCTTGTTTAATTATGCAAACTTCTACAGTTTATTATTTTTCATTAATGCTAATCTTTGCAAATCCATATTCAAAATTGTTAAATTAAAATCTGTTGTTATAGTGCCTAAAAATAAAATAAGTGTTCAAAAAGCATAAGTTAAAGGTTTTGAAACAAGGAAGCATTGATTCATTAGTTGTAGATACTTATGATTTTAATAAAAAAGAATCTAAGGATTTAATAAAACTAGTACGAGAACACTAAGATAGAGGTGATTTTTTCTAAAAATAAATTTGCCTAATTGACTAATGTTAATATCCAATTGTTTGTTTTTATTATTTATTCATTGGGGAATAAATAATAGGAATTGTTATGCAAAATACGGATTTAGAAAAAAATTTAGAATTGCAAAAAGAATTATTTTTAGCAACTTTGACTCACGATTTAAAAACACCACTCCAAGCACAGATTAGAAGTTTAGAACTTATATCTGCTGGAACTTTTGGAAAAGTTAATAAGTCACAAAAAGATATTTTAGATATGGTTATTGAGTCATCAGTATTTATGCGAGAAATGTTATATTCAGTATTATCAACATACAAGTATGAAAATGGACTAGCTAAACTAAACAAAAAAAGGTTTGATATTGATTGTTTACTTAGAGTTTGTTTAAAGGAAATATTTCATTTAGCAGAAGAAAAAAATATAAAAATAGAATATCAAAATTTAGCTGTTAATAATTATATTTTTGCTGATGAATGGCAAATTCGAAGAGTGTTTTCAAATGTTTTGAATAATACAATAAATTATGCGTATAAAAATACAAAAATATTTGTATGTTTTCAAGAGTATAAAGAATGTATAAAATTCAAGGTTAAAAATACAAGTGCTCCAATTCCAGAAGATATAAAAAATCATATATTTGATAAATATGTTTCGGGTGATAATTTAAATTCACGTAGAGGAATAGGGCTTGGTTTATATTTTTGTCAAAAAGTTATTGAGGCTCATAATGGAAAAATTACTTTGAATGGGAATGACACTATAAATGAGTATGTAATTGAATTACCTAAGTTTGATAATGAAAATGATATTTTGAGTTTTGTTTGAATGGCACTGTTGCAAGCAATTTTTGTTCATGTTATAAAAAAAATACTGCGAGATTGAAAAATCTTGCTAGTTCAATGAATGGAAGTTTAGGACACTGAAAAAACATATACAATTGGCTCAATGCGCAGGTTTTTGTTACGGAGTCAAGAGAGCAGTCGAAACAACAAAAAAAGTTAAAATAGAAAATGCATCCAAAAAAGTATGGGTTTTAGGCGAACTTATACATAATTCTCACGTTATTAAGGAGCTTGATGAATTAGGCATTAAAACAGTTGAAGAATTGCCTAAAGATGAAACTGGTATCTGTATAGTGCGTAGTCATGGGATGGCACCACAAAAAATACAAGAAATTACAGATAGTGGTTTTGAAGTTGTTGATTTGACTTGTTTAGACGTTAAAAAAGTTCAGCAAAAAGCTATTCAATTAGCTCAAGAAGATTTTCTTGTTTTAATTTTAGGCAAGCCTGAACATCCAGAAGTTGTTGCTATTAAAGCTAACGCACAACAGTATTCTGATAAGGTTTATGTAATTCCGGATATGGAAACATTAGCTTCTTTAGTAGAAAAGATAAAAGCTTCTAAAAAAGTTGGAGTAGTAATTCAAACAACTCAAAAATTAGAGTTTCTACAATCAGTTGTTAATTACCTAATTCCATTAGCTAGTGAATTAAAGGTATTTAATACTATTTGTAAATCAACAGCAAAACGTCAACAAGAAGCTAGAGAGTTAGCCAAAACATCTGACTTGATGATAGTTGTTGGGGGTAAAAATAGTGCCAATACAACTCATTTAGCGGAAATGTTAAATTCTATCACCAATACATTGCATATAGAAATGGCAGAGGATTTAGATAACTATAAGGAATTGATAGAAAAAGCTGAAAATATAGGAGTTACAGCGGGAGCTTCAACTCCAGAAAACATAATAAAAAGTGTAATTAATAAAATAAATGAAATATAAGAAAGGACAAAAGAAAATGACAAACGTTATGAACGAACAAGACGAATTCGTCAGATTATTAGAAGAAAGCTACAACTACAAATTCTCAGTAGCTGATGTAGTTAAAGGTATTGTAATTAAACAAGAAAACGATGGTTTCTTAGTAGATATCGGAGCTAAAACAGAAGCTTTCTTACCAAACAAAGAAATTACAAACAACCAAGTTAATGACAGAAACTATTCTGAATACTTAACAATCAACGATGTAAAAGAATTCTACATCTTGAGAGAAGAAGGCGATGATGAAAATGGTAGAGTTGTTCTATCACTTAAAAAATTATCTTGTGCAAAAGCTTGGCAAGAACTTCAAAACGCTAAATACAATAATGAAACAGTTACTGCAAAAGTTGTTCTTGTTGTTAGAGGTGGTGTAATTGTTGAAGTTGCTGACCTAAGAGGTTTTGTTCCAGCTTCTCAATTAAGAACTGGTGCTCCATTTGATGGTTTAATCGGTCAAGATATCGAAGTTAAAGTTCTTGAAGCTGATGCTAAGAGAAACAAATTAATCTTATCTCAAAGACAAGCTGTTGCTGAACAAAGAGAACAAGTTGTTGATGAAATCATTGCTAACTTAGAAGTTGGTTCTGTTGTAACTGGTAAAGTTGTAAGAATTGCTGATTTTGGTGGTTTCATTGATATCAACGGTGTTGATGGTTTATTACCAATCTCTGAAATTTCTTGGCAAAGAATTAAACATCCATCAGATGTTATCACTTTAGGGCAAGAATTAGAAGTTAAAATCTTAAAAATTGATACTGATATGAAACGTATCAGCTTAAGCTTAAAGAGAATGGGTGACAATCCTTGGGAATCTATTGAAAATGAATTCAAAGAAGGCCAAGTAATTAAAGGTACAGTTAATAAAGTAACTTCTTTTGGTGCTTTCATTAACATTTATCCTGGTGTTGAAGCATTATTACCTTCTGCTGAGATGGAACCAGCTAATGCTAACCCATTCAATATTTACAATGTAGGTGATGAAGTTGAAGTATTAATCAAAAAATTTACACCACAAGAGCACAGAATCGCTTTAAGCGTAAAAGATATCGAAAAATAGTTTTGATACTTATTAATGAAAGAGGAGTTTTAAAAACTCCTCTTTTTTGTTACGAAAACTTCATAAAATAGTAAATAAAGTCAATTAATTAAATTTAGGTGTTTTTGAGTGGACACGGTAAGCTAGGTAAGGAAACATTATGACAACTCTTTCATCTGTAAATGCAAATCCACAAGTAAAAAAAGGAAAACAAATAGGCACCGTAGTGGGTGCTGGTGTTGGTACTGGCTATTTGATAAAAAATGGCAAGGATATTTTTATCAATGGTATACAAGAAGGTTTAAAAAATGCTGATGTTCCAGTTAAAAAGGCTATGCCAATAGCTGTTGCTGTGTCTATTGCAACAGTTGGATTGACTGCTGGTATTGGCCGTTTAATAGGTGCTGGGATTGCTAAAATTGCTGATAAAATAAAACAGCATAAGCAAGAAAAAGAACTAAAACAAGTTTTAGCTGAGGAATTAACTGAAAATATAAAAGATGTAAAACCAATTTCTCTTGCTGAAATAGAAAAGATTTCAGAAATGCCAGATGAGGAGGCAATTGCTTATTTTTCTGAAAGAATGAAGCAAACAGAAGATGCATAGAATAAACAAGTAACAATACAAAAAAGAGTAATCAGTTGATTACTCTTTTTTTAATATTTTTTTTAAATAAATACCAGTTAATGAGTCTTTGTTTTGGGCTATTTCTTCTGGTGTTCCTTCTGCAACGACTGTTCCACCTTCATCGCCACCTTTTGGACCTAAGTCTATGATGTGGTCTGCTGTTTTTATTAAATCTAGGTTGTGTTCAATAATTAATATTGTATTACCTGCATCTGCTAACTTATTTATGATTTTGATTAATTTATCTAAGTCATACCAATGTAAACCAACAGTAGGTTCATCAAGTAAATATAATGTTTTACCAGTTGCTCGTTTGTTTAATTCACTTGCTAATTTTATTCTTTGAGCTTCACCACCAGATAGAGTTGTTGCGCTTTGACCTAGCTTCATATAACCTAAACCAACATCATTTAGTGTTTGAAGTCTAGTTTTTATTTTTGGAATATTTTCAAAGAACTCAAGTGCTTCAGATATACTCATTTCAAGTACTTCTGAAATATTTTTTCCTTTGTATTTTACTTCAAGAGTTTCACGGTTATATCTTTGACCTTTGCAAACATTGCATTTGATGTATACATCAGATAAAAAGTTCATTTCTATTCTTGTTAAACCATCACCTTTACAAGCTTCACAACGACCGCCTTTTACATTAAAGCTAAATCTACCAGCTTTATAACCACGCATTTTTGCTTCTGTTGTTTTTGCGTATAAATCTCTAATGTGTGTGAATACATCTGTATAGGTCGCTGGGTTAGAACGAGGAGTTCTTCCTATAGGTGATTGGTCTATACAAATTACTTTGTCTATATTTTCAAATCCAGTTATTGTTCCAACTCCTTGAGGCTTTGGTTTATTTTTACTGAATTTATGCAGTGAATATTGATAAATTAAATCATTCATTAAAGTTGATTTGCCGCTGCCAGAAATACCAGTTAATGCTACAACTTTTCCAAGTGGGATATTAACATCAATATTTTTTAGATTGTTTTTATGTGCATTTATAACGTGCAGATAATTTCCGTTTCCTTTGCGTCGTTCTTTTGGAATAGGGATTGTTCTTTCTCCGCTCAAGTATTGACCAGTTAAAGATTTTTTTGTGTTGATGATATCTTCAATTGTCCCTTGTGCTATTACTTTTCCACCTTTAATACCGGCATGTGTTCCAATATCAACAATGTGGTCAGCACTTCTAATCGTATCTTCATCGTGCTCTACAACTATCAATGTGTTTCCAAGATTTCTAAGTCTAATTAGTGTTTTTATCAGCATATCATTGTTATACTGATGTAAGCCGATTGAAGGTTCATCGAGCACATAAAGAACACCAGATAAGCCACTTCCTATTTGTGTGGCAAGTCTAATTCTTTGAGCTTCACCACCAGATAAAGTTCCAGACATTCTTGATAAATCTAGGTAGCTAAGACCAACATCTAACATAAATTTTAATCTTGCACGGATTTCTTCTAGAATTTGTTTTGCAATTGTAAGTTTATAGTCATCAAGCTCTAGATATAAATCAGAAAAGAATTTATGAGCATCTTTTATCGACATTTTGCAAACATCATAAATGTTTTTATCCATTATTGTAACAGCAAGTGCGAATTTATTTAATCTTGCACCATTACAAACGCTACAAGGAGTTTGAGACATGTATTCTTGGATTGCATCACGTGTTTCTTCTGAATTTGTCTCGTTGTATTTATTCATATAATAAGGAATAACGCCAACAAATGGACGTTTTTGAGTAATGTAGCGTGTCCCTCCAAATTCTTTAAATCTTAATTTTACGGATTCTCTACCACTACCATATAAAATTATTTTTTGATGTTTTTCTGGTAAGTCTTCAAAAGGTGTATCCATATCTATTGAAAAGTGAGAGGAAACAGATTCTAAAATTTCTTGATAGTATGAGTTTCCAGTTTTTGCCCAAGGGTAGATTGCGCCTTGTCTTAATGATTTTGTTTTATCTGGAATAAGTAAGTTTTCATCCATGTCGAAGTGTGCGCCTAGTCCACTACATTCTGGACAAGCACCGTAAGGACTATTGAAACTAAATGTTCTTGGAGCTAACTCTTCATAGCTTAGATTACAGTTTGGACAAGCTAATTTTTCAGAGAAAATAAGCTCTTTACCACCTATAACATCAACTAATAATAAACCGTCAGATTTTTCTAATGCAATTTGAGCACTATCTGTTAAACGTGATTTTGCACTTTCCTTTATTATTATTCTATCTACAACTATTTCAATAGTGTGTTTTTGTGTTTTTGAAAGTTCTATTTCATCTTCTTCAAGACTGTATATTTCTCCGTCAATTCTTACTCTAACAAAACCTTCTTGTTTTAATTCTTCAAGTAAATTAATGTATTCACCTTTTTTCCCACGAACGATAGGTGCTAGAAGTTGGATTTTTGTTCCCTCTTGTAAAGTAAATATTTTATCTATAATTTCATCTATAGATTGTGGTGCGATTTCGCTACCACATTCTGGACAATGTGGAGTACCTATTCTTGCAAATAGTAATCTTAAATAGTCATAGATTTCAGTAACTGTTCCTACTGTAGAACGTGGATTATTGCTTGTAGATTTTTGGTCAATAGATATTGCTGGAGATAATCCTTCAATACTTTCAACATCTGGCTTATCAAGTTGCCCTAAGAATTGGCGAGCATAGTTTGAAAGACTTTCTACATATCTTCTTTGACCTTCTGCAAAGATTGTATCAAAGGCAAGAGAACTTTTGCCAGAACCAGAAATTCCAGTAAAAACAATAAGTTCATTTTTTGGAAGTTCTAGGCTTACATTTTTCAAATTATGTTGATTTGCTTTTCTTATTATAATTTTATCTTTCATAGTTCCTATTATGACATAAAATTAATCTGGTTTTCTATATAGTAAAAGACCTTAACATTTTATAAAAATATTGATAACAAGCTAATTAATAAATATATTTTAATTGTGATTTTGTTCTGTAATACCACATTCAGAATGTTCTTCAATTGTGAATTTCGATAATAAATCACCATTATAAATAGTTGTTGTGTTTAATTGTTTTCTTTCAAATTGTTTATTAAATTCTTCCATTTTTGTATAGTTGAATTCATTTTCCCACCTTGCGATAACGATAGTTGCAACACAGTTGCCAATTAAATTAACGGTTGTCCTACCCATATCTAAAATTTGGTCAATACCAAGTAAAATCGCAACACCAATTAACGGATAGCCAAAACTTGAAAGTGTTCCAGCTAAAACAACAAGTGCTACCCTTGGTACTCCGGCAATACCTTTACTTGTTAACATTAGAGTACCCATTACAAATAATAGTTGGATAGGCGTTAATTCAATTCCTACTATTTGAAGAGAGAATAACATTGCTAACGCAAGGTACAGGGTTGAACCGTCAAGGTTAAACGTGTAACCGGTTGGCATAACAAAACCAACAATATTTTTAGGAACTCCGAAATTTTCCATTATCTTCATTGCTTGAGGAAGAGCAGCTTCTGATGTTGCTGTTGTAAAAGCTAGTAATGCAGGCTCTCTAATTGCTCTAATGACTGAGAACACTGATATTCCAACAATTCTACAAGCCACATTTAAAATCAAGAATAAGAATACAAATAATGCAAAATATAAGCTACCAATAATTTTTGCATAATTTATCATTATTCCCATACCGCTTTCTGCTATTGTATAAGCGATAGCTCCAAAAACACCAATAGGAGCAAAGTTCATAACAAAATGAGTAAATTTAAACATTATTTCAGAAAGTGATGAAATACAATCTAAAACTGGTTTCGCTTTTTCTCCAACAGCACAAATAGCTAATGCAAAAAATACAGAAAATACTACTATTTGAAGTAAATCCCCATTTGCCATTGCTTTTATGATGCTTGTTGGAACAATATTTATAAACATATTAGTTGTTGATGAATGAGCATTTTGTGAAGCCATTGTTGAAACAGTTTCCAGCATGTTTTCGGATACTGCACTTGTTGCAAAACCAGCTCCTGGTTCGAAAAAATGCCCAACAAATAAACCTATAACTAAAGCAAAAGATGTTGCCGTAGCAAAATACACTATAGTTTTTACACCAAGTTTTCCTAATGATTTTAAATTTCCGTGAGTTGCAATACCAGTCACCACTACAGAGAATAATAATGGAGCAATAACCATTTTAATCATATTTAGGAACAATTGTGCAAGTGGTTGCATTTGTCTACCAATTTCCGGGAATTGCCAACCAACTATAATACCAGCTATTAAACTTAAAAATATGTATAAAGTTAATTTTGATGTTTTCATAGTTATAATTGTTTCTGTGACAATTATAACAGAAAAACAAATAAAAATTTGCCTTTTATGATAAGTATTGTTACATAGAAATATTATTGTAAATTATTTCAGAGGCTTTTACTATAAAGTCCTTACCTTGACGGTTGTTATAAGGTCTTTTTGCTAGAATTGCAACTATGTATTTTTTACCATTAGCTGTTTTTACAAGTCCAGCATCGCCAAGCATATCACCTATATCACCAGTTTTGTGTAACAAAAGTGCATCAGAAGGTAAACCTGCTTGAAGAAGTCTATTATTCTTAACGTGACCTAGATAATCTGCCATGTGTCTTTTGGATGTATTAGATACAATATTTGTTGTATCTATGTTGTATAGCATTTTGGCTAATTCTCTAGCTGTTGTAATGTTTGTACCATCTAAATCTGGAAGCCAAGTGTTTATGTGAGTTGTTTTTAATCCCCACCTTTTCATTGCCTTGTTGACTTCGTGCATACCACCAATTTTTGAAATAATCATATTTGTAGAAGAGTTGTCAGAATTTTCTATCATTATTTTGGCTAAATAATCCATAGTGTGAGCTCTTCCACCTTGTGAATACTGAAGCTTGCCAGAACCAGATGCTCTATAAAAATCTTCTAGTACCATTTTGTCATACAGTGAAAACTTTCCAGCTTCTATTTCTCTAAACATTTCTATTAAAACTGGTAATTTTATTATGCTAGCTGCGGGATATGGTTTATCAGCATTTATATCAACAAATGTTCTTCCACCATATTCCCATACATAAACAGAAGGTTCTATTTTTGAGTATTCATTTGCCAATGCCAAAAGTCTATTTTTTAGACCTTTTCTTTCTCCAGTTTCTGGAATATCAATCATTATAGAATTTTTGTATTCTGCTTCTTTTATAATGTATTTGCCTAAGAATAAATCTTTATTTAGATAACTCTGTGTTGGATACATTAAATGATGATAATCAACATTTAAAATTGTTTTTGCATTTATTTTTACAGTATCTGCTACAAAATTCTTGAATGAAAAAGGTAAAATGTAAAACAAAAGTAGGATAAAACATATTGTAAAAAATAAAGTTTTTATTTTAGAAGCACTTTTTTTCTTTTTTGTTCTTCTAATTGGTTTTACTTTTTTAGGAGTGTTTTTAAAATAATATTGCTCGTATACAGAAGTATACATATTAGATGCAGTATTGTATTTATAGCTCTGCTTCGGCAAAACAATCCCTCCTACATTATAAATTATATTATACTTTTGTTGTTTTCATCAATTTTGTTAAATTATGCAACAAATATTTGAATATTTAACTTTTTTGAGAAATTTGCTAAAATAATAAAACAAATGAAAGGGTATTTCGATGAGTAATCTAGTTATTTATACAGACGGAAATGGTGCTGAACTTCAAGCTTTGTGTCAAGATGTCACTGATTTTGAAGTTGTTATTAAGAGTGCTGATGAAATAAAAGAAATTGATAAAGAAGAAGTGGCAATTGCTGTTGCTGATATGGCAATGGATAAACTAAAAGATATTTCAATGGTTATGAAGTTTCCGGTTCCAGTTTTGGTTATTGCGGATGAAATACCTCAAAACCTAACAATAAGAGGTGAAGCATTTGATTATATTGTTTCCCCAGTTGAAAAGTATGAATTATCTGTAAGATTAAAAAATCTAATTAAAATAAAAGAATTGAAGGATAAAATTAGTAATATTTCTACAACAGATGATTTGACAGGTTTACATAACCGTAAGTTCTTGCTTGAAAGATTAGAATCAGAAATGTCTCGTGCAAAAAGATATGGCACAACTGTTTCTTGTATATTGTTTGACTTAGATTTCTTTAAAGTTGTAAATGATATGTATGGCTATGAATGGGGTGATGTTCTTCTGAAGAAGGTTGCAGAAATGTTAGCAAATCTAGCAAGAAAAGAGGATGTTGTTACTCGTTATGGTGATGAAGAATTTATGGTTATTCTTCCAGATACTACTGAAGAAAACGCATTTATTTTTGCTGAAAGATTTAGACGTGATGTTGAAAGAATGTCATTTATCCCAGCTGGTGAAGAAGAAAGACATCCAGTTAAAATTTCTGGAGGTATCGCTGCATACCCATATATGAAAGAGGTTGATGAAAATGCTAACTCTTTAATTAGATATGCAGAACATGCTTTATATAATGCAAAGAAGCGTGGCAAAAACAAAATTGTTTTATTCTCTCAAGTTAATTTGGAATACTAATAATGGTAATGGCACGAGATAAAAAACCAATATCTTTTTCGTTTAATAATACGGAACGTTGCCAATCTAGATGTATAACTTGTAATGGTTGGAAAACTCCTTCTTCAAAAATGGAAGAGGAGTTGACTCTATCTGAGTGGAAACAAATTTTGTATAATTTGCATAACTGGATGGGGAATTATCAATTTATAATTTCTGGTGGTGAACCATTTATTAGAGATGATATTTTTGAAATGGCACAATATGCTGCGGATTTGGGTGATACAGTAAATGTTGTTACTAATGGTTTGGCACTTCCTAATAAATTGGAACAAGTTTTAAATTCGGCATTTACAAATATTACTTTCTCATTAAATTCTGTTCAAAATCCGAATATTCATAATGCTTCGAGAGGAAGAGATGATGCCTTTCAACGGACTATGGACTCAATTCAAAATTTGAATTTTATGAATAAACATAGAAGTGGTCATAAGTGGAAAAATATATTTCTTTCGACTGTAGTAATGCCTACAAATTTATCTGAAATTAGATCGATTGCTGAATTTTGTAAAATAGAAGGGATTGGTGTTAGTTATCAACTAATGGATAATGGTGATGCTTTTTCAATGGCTGTTGATACGGATAGCCAAATTTATGGTAAAGATACTAAAACAGCCGCCTTAGAAGCTATTGATGAAATGATACAATTGAAAAATGAAGGTTATCCAATTTGTAATGGTTATCCACAATTAAAAGCGTTTAAAGTTTTAATTGATACGCCAGATGAAATTCAAAATATTCAATGTATGGTGGGCGAAAATAATTTTGCTATTGACCCATATGGTAACTGTAGAATATGTTTTTGTATGAAACCTATTGGTAATTTGAAACACAGTTTGCCTCAAGACTTATGGTACAGCCAAGAAGCTGATGAAGTTCGTGAGCATATTTTAAATTGTAAAATGAATTGTAGGCTTTTGAATTGTAACTTTAAATAAGGAAAATATGGGCGAAGTTAAACGAGAAAGATATATTAGTTGTAAATGGTTAGAGTCTGGCGTTTGTTTTGATAATGGTGTTTATGGCTCTAACGTTAAGCTTTGCTGTTATATGAGTGCGCCTGGTGGTGGAAATTCAATGATTTTTGAAAATTATAAGGGTTCAAAAATCGATTGGGATAAGTTTTTTAAAATAAAAAATGAATACAGAAACGTGCAGAAATCTGGAAATACTGTTCCTGGTTGTGTTGGATGTGTTTTTCTAGAAGAAAAAGAATGGTTACAGGAAAATTATATTGATAGCATAATTTTTGACCATTTTACAAAGTGTAATTGTGCTTGTACTTATTGTTATACAGAGGAAGATAAAAAAGGATATAACAAGCTTAAAACATATGATATATATCCTATTATCAAAGATATGTTCGATAAAAAAATTATAAGAACGGGTGGTGCTATCGGCTTTGGTGGTGGTGAACCTACAATATTGCCAGAGTTTGATAAGCTTATTGATTTGTTCCTTAAAAATGGTTTTTCAAATATGAGAGTTCCATCTTCTGGCATAAAATATTCAAAAATGATAGAAAAAGGTATTTCTACTGGTCAGCTCTCTGTTGTTATTTCTATTGATAGTTCTTCAAGAGAAATGTATAAAAAAATAAAACAAGTGGATTTTTATGATACTGTTTGCAAAAATTTAAAGAAATATTCTAAAGCACAGAAAAAATCCTTCAATGTTATTAGTAAATATATTATTATTCCAGAAGTTAATGATACAAAGGTAGAAATTGATAATTGGCTAAAATTCAATAAAGAAAACAATATTGGAATAATTGTTATTGATATTGAAAATAGTTGGCTTACTAAATATAGAAATGATAAGCCAGATGAAAGAATAGTTGAGCTATTAAAATATGTTGTACAAAAATCAAAAGATATGAACTTCTATCGTCTTGAAATTTGTGATAGAGCAAGATATTTAGTAGGTGATTAAATTTCAAATCCGCTAAATACTACTGCACTATTAAACCCTTTAGCTTCTTCTTTTACAGTTTTGAAAAAGTCTCTTACTAAAATCGCATTGTTTTGTAATAGTTCAAAACGATTTTCTTTAAAGAAGTTTTCTAATAATTCTCCGCCTTGTAGGTATTTTCTATTTTTTATGTATAGTTTGAAGTTCTTATTTCTTTTGATGATTTTTTTGACTGCAAAAGATAAAATCATTGGATATAAGTCAAAATATTGTGGTGGAATTATTGCATCTAAAAAGTAGTTTTTATTATCTAACGTTTTAATCTCTAAGAAGGATTTTAAAACACCAGTATTTTCATCTTCAATAATGTATTTAAAATCGGTTTCTTCTCCGATACCTTTTAAAAGGTTTTCTCTAAATTCTTCTTTTTCTTTAGAAAGAGAATACTTATAGTGAGTAATCAAATTGTCATTAAAGAGTTCTGCTGCTTTTTCTTCATCAGAATTTTTAAAATGTTTGAAGATTTTGTCATCGACTTTGTCGATAAGAAAGTTAACGTTTGAAACTGACCAAAGAGCTTCAGTTGAACAGAATCTAAAACCACAACCTTTAACAAAAAGGTCTATTAATTCTGTTTGAGTATCGTCAACTGATACATAGAATGTATCAACACCTCTTGCACCAAATTTTGCAATGATATATTCAATTAATTGTTTGCCTTCTTCGTGAGAGTTTTTATCTAAAAATAGTCTTTTAATTTGCCATTTATATGGATTACCGTGTTGTGCTTTAACTGTAATAACGCCTTTTAGGTTATCTTTTGTATCAAATGCAACATAGGTTTCTGGGTGTTTTCTAAAATGAACACTGTAAACCAAATTTTGTAAATGAGTTGTAGGAACAGATAAAAAGAATAATCGTCTATAGCTCATAGCTGAATCGCTACAAACAACAGAAATCAACTTTTTAACGTGCAGAATATCACTATAGCTTATTTTTTTTATCTTAGCCATAAACTAGTTCCTATATTATAATTATACCCTTTTTTAGAATTAGAACAACTGATTTTTGTATGAAAAGTTAAGAAAAAATTAATATCTATTGAGTAAAAAGATTCATATTTTATAATTATATAAAGGGAAGAGTGTAGGGATATATGAAAAATTTTTTTGAAAATAAATTAAATAAAGGAAATCCTTTTGTAAGTAATAAAGACAATAAGGGAGATAGTGAAAACACGATGACTGATGAAATAAAAGAAGCAGAACAAGAAAATCAAGAAATTGTAGAAGAAACTGAAAATGCAGAAGAAGCAGTTCAAGAAGAAGCTGTTGAAGAAACAAATGAGACAGAGGCAGAAAAATTAAAATTAGCTTTAGATAATTTAAATAATCAATATTTAAGACTTGCCGCTGATTTTGAAAACTATAGAAAAAGACAAGCTCAAGAGAGAGAAGCACTATTAAAATATGGCGCCGAAGAATGTATGAAAAAAGTGCTAGAAGTTGTTGATAACTTTGATAGAGCTTTGACAATGGTTGATAAAATTGAAGATTTAGACAAAATGAAGGAAACATTCCAAGTATTAAATAAACAGTTAATGGACTCATTAACAAAGCTTGGTTTGGAACAAATTAAATGTGTTGGTGAACAATTTGACCCTAATGTTCACGAAGCAGTTATGCAAACACCAACAGATGAACATCCTGAAGATACAGTTATAAAAGAACTTCAAAAGGGTTATAAGTTAGGCGAGAAAGTTTTAAGACCAGCAATGGTTGCTGTAGCTGTAAAACAATAATTACATTAGTTGAAAGATAAGAAGAGAATGAGTGATTTTTACGAGATATTAGGCGTTGATAAAAATGCAACTAAAGATGAAATAAAATCTGCTTTTAGAAAAAAAGCAAGACAATACCACCCAGACGTTAATAAAGCACCTGATGCTACAGAAAAATTTAAGGAATTGGGTAAAGCGTATGAAACATTAATGGATGATAATAAACGTGCAACTTATGACCGCTATGGTGAAGACGGTTTAAAAGATGCTGGTTTTAATACATCTGGCCCATTTGATGGTGGTTTTGGTGATTTAAATGACATCTTTGAAAGTTTCTTTGGAGGTTTTGGTGGCTTTGGTGGTTTTGGCGGAAACGCTACAAATCCAAACAGTCCTCAAAATGGTGCCGATTTAAGGTTAAATCTTCAAATAGAATTTGAAGAAGCTGTTTTTGGTGTTAAAAAAGAAGTTAAAATATCACATTTGGAAACTTGTGATGAATGTAATGGTACTGGTGCAAGTAAAGGTTCTAAACCGGAAACTTGTCCTACTTGTGGTGGTACTGGTAGAGTTCAACAAGTTACAAATACTCCTTTAGGAAGCTTTAGACAAATTACGACTTGCCCAAAATGTAATGGTACAGGTAAAGTCAACGTTAACCCTTGTAAAAAATGTGGTGGTGATGGACGTTTAGAAGTTGAAAGAAAACTTACCATTAATATTCCAGCTGGTGTTAATAATGGTTCAAGAATTGGTTTGGCTAACGAAGGTAACTGCGGTAAGAATGGTGGTAGAACTGGTGATTTAATTGTTGTGATTTATGTTAAAGAACACAAAGAATTTAAACGTGATGGTTTTGATATCTATTCTACTGTTGAAGTATCATTCCCTCAAGCAGCATTGGGCGATACTATTGAAGTAGATACTCTTGACGGTAAAAAAGAATTAGTAATTCCAGCAGGAGTTGAAAATGATAAAATATTAACTTTAAAAGGTGCCGGTGTTCCAAATTTAGGAAATACATCTAGAAGAGGAAATCATAACTTTGTAGTAAAAATAAAAACACCTCAAAATTTATCTCAAGATGAGAAGAATTTATATAAGAAACTTTTTGAAATTAATCGTAACAAAAAGCCTTCTTCTAAATTCATTGATAAAATGAAGAATGTACTTCACAATTAATAGAGGTAGTATGAAAATAAAATCTATTTTATTATGTTTTATATTGTTGTTAACTGGGTTAATGTCAGCAGAAGCTACTCAATTACCAAAGGAAGTAAAATCTTTTCTTCAAACACAAAAGAATGTTCCTTCCGTGCGTTTTGACGGTATTGTTGTTTATAATAGCGATGTTATGTATTTGCCTATAATCCCCGCTTATCCAAAAGATGTGGAAAAATTAAATATAATAAAAACATATCCAGAAAATCAATCTATGGATAATTTACCAGATATGGTGCTTTTTAATAACAATTATGCACTTTTAAAAGTTATTAGAACTGGTGAAAATACTTTATCAATTAGAGATATTCCAAATATGCCAGTTGAGATTAAAACTGGAACATTACCTCAAGATATAGTTGTTCCTAGAGGGCTTGTTCTTCCAGAAACTTATGCTGGTATTTTAGGTGATGTAAAAGTTCCTTTAATTGGTAGTGCAAAAACGTCTACATTTGTAACTACACGTAAGTCTGCCCCTTTACCTTCTGGAAAAAGAATTGCAGATACGGAAAAATATACAATTCCAAATGCGTTAAAGGATAAGTTGTATTTTGTAAATAACTTTCAAACAGAATATTTGCAAGTATATTCATCAAGTATATCTGAACCTTTATATTCCTTAAAAACATCTGGTGTAATGAAGGATGTAAAACCAGCTGTTGGTGGTAAGTATTTATTAGCAGCAACTCAAGGTAAGAAAAATATTGATGTTATTGATGTTATTAATGAATATGTTGCAAAAACAATTGATTTGACAGCAGTACCTTCTGAAATTGTTGTTGATGATTCAAGAGGTAAGGCATATGTCGCAAGTGCTCAAGAAGAAGCTTTATTTGTTATTGATTTATCAACAATGTCTATTAAAGAGAAAATTCAATTAGTTGGTGCTCCTCAAAGACTTTCTGTTTCAAAGGACGGAAATAAGATTGCTTATGTGGATATAAAAACATCTAATATTTATGTTTTAGATTTGGCTAATGAGTATGCAAATAAATTGGTTACAAAATATCCAAATGCTACAAAATTAATTATAAATAGTAATAAGCTTTATTTGATTTCTAGAATAAATCCTCAGTTGAGAATAGTTTATTTTGATTTATATCAAGATACAGAAATAACAAAAACTAAAAAAGATAAAAAACGTGAACAACAAAGAAAAGAAGAAAATAAGAAGCAAAATGTTGACAGTATAACAGAAGATATCTATAGTGCTGATTTTGACGATTTTGATGCTGAAAATATGGAAACAGCGGATTCTCTTCTTAAAGATGTTAAAACATATTCAACAAGTATAAAAGATATAAATATTGGAAAAAAGCCAATTGATTTATATTTGAGAGATGAAAATTTATATGTTCTTTGTGCTGGTGATAATACAGTTTATTCATATAATGTAAATAACGATAAATTGACTAGTGAAGAATTGCCAGTTGGTGGATTTTCAAAGGCGTTTAGTCCAGTTCCTAATTCTAACTTGGCAGTAATAACAAATATGGCTGATTTAAAATATGTTGTTTACGATATGGATAGAAATAAAGCAATACAAACTTTACCTATAAATGAATATATAAATACAATTACAATTTTGGAAAGAAGTAATGGAAAGTAAATTAAAAGCAAGATTAGAAGAGTTGGAAAAGACAGCTGACGATTTTTGGAACGTATCGCATCAAACAGGTTGTTTTATTAGTATGTTGATAAAAGCAATCAATGCTAAGAATGTTCTTGAGTTGGGTACTTCTAATGGATATTCTACTTTATGGATTTCAGATGCTTTAAGATATACAAATGGTCATTTGACTACATTGGAATTTTGGGAAAAAAGACAGTGCCTTGCTCGTGAATATGCAAAAGAGTGTGGATTATCTGATTATATTACTTTTAAAATTGGTCAAGCATACGATATTATTGTGAATGAATTGCAAGATGAAACTTATGATTTAGTGTTTATCGACGCTAATAAACAAGAATATATTAAATTTTTTGAGGCTGTACATCCTCTTTTAAGAAAAGGTGGAGTTATTTTGGCTGATAATATTACTTCTCATGCTGAAAAAGTGAAACCTTTTGTAGATGCTATTTCAAATCATGAAGAATATCAAGCACAAATTTTAGATTTGCCAGACGGGCTTCTTATGGCTTATAAGTTATAGAGAGGTGTTATGCAAAAAGTTATTAAATCAGTAAAAGGTGATATTGTTAACTTACAAAAAATTGGTATCTTTTATAATAAAGAAAATCAAAAAGCGAATTATTTGGCATTAACTATTGGAAAAACTTTGAAACATAAAGGGCTCGATTCCGTAGTTTTAACTACAAATGAATATGATTCTGATATAACTTTTGCAATAGTATTGGGTGGTGATGGTACCATTCTAAGAACAGCAAGATTTTATGCACCATTTGAAGTTCCTATTTTAGGGATTAACCTAGGACGTTTAGGCTTTTTATCTCAAGCAAAATCTAATCAAGTTGATGAAGCTATTGATTGTATATTATCTGGCAAATTTTTGATTGAAGATAGAATTATGCTTTCTGCTCGTAATGGTGAGATGAATGCGTTAAATGATTTTGTTATAAAAGGCGATGGTTTTTCAAGAACATCAAGATTATACGTTCATATAAATGACAATATTGTTTGTGATTATTTGGCAGATGGTATTATAATCTCAACTCCTACTGGTTCAACCGCATATACATTATCTGCTGGTGGACCAATATTGTTTCCAACACTTGATGCAATGGTTGTAGTTCCTATTTGTCCTCATACAATGAATGCTAGACCAATTGTAATTCCTTCTTGTGAAGTAATAAAAGTTACATCAAGCCAAAATAAACCATTGTTAAAAATATCAGCAGACGGTCAAAATACCTTGAATTTAGATGCTAATGAGGATATTGAAATCAAAAAAAGTCAATATAGTGCAAAATTACTGTTGTTGAATTTAGAAAAAAATTCATTTTATTCTGTTCTAAAAGAAAAACTACATTGGGGACTTTCTTGGAAGGGCTAAAATGATAAAATCAGTAACAGTAAAAAAATATATATTAATTGATGAAATAACACTAGAATTTGATAAGGGGTTTAACGTTTTTACTGGGGAAACGGGTGCTGGTAAAAGTATTATTATTGGTGCAATTGATACTGCACTTGGTGCAAAAATTAGTAAAGATGTAATTAAAACTGGTTGTGATAGGGCTTATGTAGAACTTTTAATTGAATTAAAACCAGATTTTGATAAAACTCCTTTCTTGGAAAATGGTATTGAGGTTGATAATAATGAATTGGTTGTATCAAGAGAAATTCTATCAACTACAACTCGTTCGAGAATAAATGGGGTTTTGGTTACTCAAGAATTTATTAAAGATATTAGAGAAAAATTACTTGATATCCATTCTCAACATCAAAGTTATAATTATCTTCAACAAAAAAACCATTTAACTTTATTGGATAATTTTGCTCTAAGACCACATCGTGATAATGTTGAACTGTTTAAGGAAAAATATTCATTATATTTATCTAAGCAACGTAAGCTGGAAGAAGTTCAAAATGTAGTTAATACTACTCAACAACAAGAGGAATTTTTAAAATTTCAAATTCAAGAAATAGAAAATGCTTGTATTGAAGACGTAGATGAGTGTGAAAAATTAGAAAAAGAATTGGATATTCTCTATAACGTAGAAAAATTAAAAGAGCTTTCATATTCATCTTATTGGGCTTTATATGGTGATGACGGAAATATTTTAAACGCTTTAGGTAGTGTAAAATCAAATCTATCAAAGTTATCATCAATGGATGAGTCTATTTATCCATTAGAAGAAGATTTTATTAATACTTATGAAACGTTAAAAGAAATAGCAACTCAGTTAAGAAATTATTCAGACTTAAAAGAAAATGATAATGAAAGAATGGATTTTATCGGAGAACGTTTGAGTTTGCTTGATAAGATTAAAAGAAAATATGGAAACTCTTTAGAAGAAGTTTTAAAAACTTATGAGGATTTATCAGAACAACTTAATAAAATTGAATTTTCTCAAGATGAAGTTGTTGTGCTAGAGAGAGAAATAAAAGAGATAAAACAAGAATTGATTGAACTTTCAACTGTTATAAGTAGTGCTAGGAAAGAACTTGCGAGTGTGTTATCTCAAGCAGTAACAAATGAGTTAGAAAAATTAGAACTTCCAAAAGCAAGATTTTCTATTTCTGTAGAAACTTGTAATATGAATGAAAATGGTATAGATAGAGTTGAATTTTTAATTTCTACAAATGTTTCAGAAACATTAAAACCACTAGCTAAGACAGCATCTGGTGGTGAAATTTCAAGAGTAATGTTGGCAATAAAGAGTATTTTTGCACAAGCTGATAAAACAAATACGGTTATTTTTGATGAAATAGATACGGGTATTTCTGGTTCAGCATCTCAAGCTGTTGCTGAGTCTATCGTTAATTTGGCAAAAACTCACCAGATTATATTGATTACGCACCAACCAATTATTGCAGCAAGAGCAACGACTCATTTCTTTGTAAAGAAAATACAAGCAGATACAACCAAAGTTAATGTTTATAATCTTCAAGAAGAAAATAGGGTAAAAGCCATTGCTCTTCTTTCTGCTGGAGAAATTAATGAAGAATCAATGGCTTTTGCCAAAAAGTTGTTGAATGTTTAATTTGGATAATTATTAATATAGTTCTTGTTTAAATATTTTTACAAGCCTAACATTGCTTGTAGGAAAGATTTGTCTTTATCTTGCGCTGCTTTTAGGTTTGCGTAGTCTGAGTTATTTTTTGCATATTCTTTTTCAAAATTTTGCATATATTTTATTTGAGCATTAGTCCATTCTTTGTAGTCATCTGTCATTTTGACGCCAAGAAATCCACCTTCTTCTAATATTTTTTCAGGTGCAGGATTTTCTTCTTGCCATTTTTTTAGGGTTTCATCATATGCTTTATCATAATTTTCTTGAACTTTTGCGCCTTCTTCCATTACTTCTGCGTATTCTGGATGCTCTGCCGCATATTGTTCTCTTATTTCACGCTCAGCTTTATCTGGGTCAAATATAGTTTCAATCAGATTTTGTTTATTTGGAGTCTCTTTTACAAGTTCTGCTATTTCTTTTTCGCCTTGTACGTAAATTGTAGCTTCATCTTTTGTAAATGGTCCATCACCAAAAACACCATCAACAACACCAGTAAAAAGAATATCAAGAATTTCATCTGTTTCTAATGAAGGAAATAGACTAGCTTCTTCTTCTTTTTCTACTTTTGCTGCTCCATTTGTTTGATTTGCACTAATTTGTTGGTAATTTCCAGTAATATTCATATCAGACATATTTAAACTCTCTATAAATTAAGATTTCACAAATTTGTATCAAACGGAAACTCATATTATTGAGTTTCCGTTTGAACTAAAACTAATCAACTAATGTTTTTAAGTAGCCAGCATAGTCGATGTATCCAGAACCTTCGCCAGGTAATACGCCGTCATCAATCATCATTTGTTTGATGACTTCAGCACCGTCACCTTCTGGAACAAATTCTAATTTATAATCACTATCTGAAATGATTTTACTAAAACCTGGGTCTAAATCTATACCGTCATCAGGAAGTATTTTACTAAAACCAGGGTCTAAATCTATACCGTCATCAGGAAGTATTTTTTTGAAACCTGGATCTTCTGGGTTTTTTAAGATTGGTTTTTTATCAAGTTCATATGGAAGGTTTTTAAATTTGCTTTTCATTTCTGCAAATTTTAAATTTCTGTAATTTTCATTTTCTTTTAAATAGTTGTGTTCTGCTTCGTTCATATGTTTTTCAGCATCAGAAGCCCATTCTCCAAGAGCTTTGGCATATTCTTCTGGGCTATCGAAGTCTTCTAGAGCTGGTTGTGGGTTTTCTTCGCAGTAAGCATTGTATTCTTCATCCATTGCTTTGTCGTATTTTTCCATTACAGCATCAGCTTCTTTCTTAGCGTCAGCATATTCTGGATTTTCTAATTCATAAGCTGCTCTAATTTGTTCTTCAATTTCAGCTGGTTCCATATCTGGATTATTTTCAACAGCTTCTTCTATTCTGGCTTTAACTTCTGCTTCGCCTTCTACATATGCGCTAGCTTCTTCAGGACTAAATTCTAATTTATCTTTAATTGCATCATATAGTCCTTGAAGATCTTCATCGCTTATTTCATCAAGTATGTCGTCGACACTTTTACCTTCATCGGTTTCATCAACTTCGCCAGTCTCATCAACTTCATCTGTATCTTTAACTGTTGCATCATCTTCTCTAGCTTCTATTTCTTCAGCGAATACTGATTTGAGTTCACCAAGAGTTTCTTCTTCTTCAGAACCAGATAAACCAAGTTTACTCATTAAATCTTCTAATGCAGAGTTTGCCTTTTCTTCTATAGATTTTGCAGACTCTGGTTCTTTTTCTATATTAGCTAATTGGTTACCTAGTGCTTCTTCAACTGCACTACTAGCTACACCAACTGTTGCACCCGAACTTCCGGATGCACTACTTGCACCATTTGCTGCACCTGTTTGTTGAGCGCTAGTATTTCCTTTTAGACTACTAACTAAACTATTTAACGCATCACTTAAACCCATTTTTTTCCTTTCTCTTTAAACAAGTTTTAGTTTTTTACACATAGTTTGTTATGTCGGTACGAATAAGCAAAGCTTTAATAAATTTCAAAAATATTTACAAAAGTTATAAATTTTAAAAGTTAATCTCCATTTTTATAGAAAGTTAGTTAATTAAAATTCTGATAATATTTGTTATTTTTCTTTTAAATGGAGTGAATTATGAAAAAAATAATTTTTTATGATACAAAACAATATGAGCAAAATTTCTTTGAAAAAGAATTGTTTCAAAATTATGATGTTGAGTTTAAAACATATGAATTAAACGAAAATACAAAAATATCTTATTCTGAAGCAAATGCAGAAATAATATCTGTTTTCACAGCTTCAAGGTTAACAAAAGAAACCTTAGTAAAATTCAAAAAATTAAAATTAATTTTAACTCGTTCTGTGGGCTATAGTCATATTGATATTGATTTTTGCTCTAAACAAGGAATTATTGTGATGAATACTCCTCATTACGGTGATTATACGGTTGCTGAATTTACTTTTGGACTGTTGCTTAATCTCGTAAGGCGAATATGTTTTGGTGTTAATGAGCTAAAACAAGGTGACATGTATCCAGAAACATTTGGTATGGAATTGTATTCTAAAACTATAGGGATAGTTGGTACTGGTGCAATTGGCTCTAAAATTGTGAAAATTGCAAAAGGTTTTTCTATGAATGTTATTTGTTGTGATGTCAATGAAAATATAGATTTGAAAAATGAATTTTTTGTTAAATAT
The DNA here is from genome assembly GCA_017467305.1 of Candidatus Gastranaerophilales bacterium. GTDB lineage: Bacteria > Cyanobacteriota > Vampirovibrionia > Gastranaerophilales > Gastranaerophilaceae > Avigastranaerophilus. The sequence goes on along the minus strand of JAFTSM010000070.1, from coordinate 10,062 downwards.
ACGGATTTAGATACTTTGTGCAAATTGTCAGATATAATTTCTCTACATTCACCATTAACACCAAAAACTTATCATATGATAAATGAAAAGAATATATCTTTAATGAAAGAAAATGCAATTATTATAAATACTGCAAGGGGTGAATTGATTGATACAGAAGCACTTTATTCGGCACTATTAGATTTTAAAATAAAAGGTGCAGCCTTAGATGTATTAGAGTTTGAAGAGGTCATTTCTAATAAACGTCCAACTGATAATTTGGATTTAAAAAATTTGCGGACTTCTTTAATAAACAATAAATTATTAAATCTTCCTAATGTAGTAGCAACTCCTCATATCGCTTATGATACAAAAGAAGCTGTTGATAGAATATTAAATACAACTGTTGAAAATTTATATCAGTTTAACAATGGTAATGAATTAAAAAATAAAGTTTAAAATGTGCTCGGTTGCAGGTTTTACGTACGAAAAATTTCGTTTCTTGGATTTTCTTCCACGTCTACAAGTTATTCGCTTTGTTTTGCTATCTGCAAAACTGTCGCTCATTACTTCGGCGTTCCCTCATTCCATTCGGTCAGCATGCAGAAAATCCGCAAAAAAAATGCAAGTTTTAAGTAAGATTTAAGAACTTGCAATATTTACACTAGCCGAAACATTAATAACAAATTAATTATACTACTAAATTTTGAGTTCGTAAAGTACATGGTTTGATTTTCTTTTTGATAATCTTTAAAAATTAATAATAGTTTACATTAAGAATTTAAAAAATCTTTAAATACTTGTCATAATCAGCAATTTATCGGATAATTTTAACGATAGAAATAGAGGTAGATTAGATTATGAGAAAACCAGTTATCGGAGTATTAGGAGCTACTGGTGTAGTTGGCCGACACATTTTAGAAATTTTAGAAGAAAACAACGTAGTATTTGAAGACATTAAGTTCCTTGCTAGTAAAAAAAGTGCAGGAAAAACTATTGAATTTAAAGGAAAAGAATATACTATTATTGAAGCAACTCCAGACGCTTTTGAAGGTATTAACATAGTTTTGGCTTCTGCGGGTGGTTCAACAAGTTTGGCTTTAGCGCATGAAGCAGTTAAACGTGGTTGTGTATATATTGATAACTCAAGCGCTTTCAGAATGGAAAAAGATGTTCCACTTGTAATTGCCGGTGTAAATGATGAAGATATAAGAAAACATAATGGTATTATTGCTAATCCAAACTGTTCAACATCTCAATTAATGCTAGCTTTAAAACCATTACATGACTATGCTGGTATTAAAAGAATGGTTGTTAGTACATATCAATCAGTATCTGGTGCTGGTTTAGCCGCTATAAACGAATTAAGAGAAAATACTATTGCTGCAAATGAAGGTAAAGAATTTGAAAATAAAGTATTCAAAAAACCTATTGCATACAACTGTATTCCTCAAATTGATTCTTTCTGTGATAATGGATACACAAAAGAAGAAATGAAGGTTACAAACGAAACTAGAAAAATTCTTCACTTAGAACCAAATACCCCAATTTCTTGTACTGCTGTTAGAGTTCCAGTTTTTGTTGGTCACTCAGAAGCTGTTACAGTTGAATTTGAAAAAGATATTACTCCAGAAAAAGCAAGAGAATTATTAGAAAATGCTTGGGGTGTTAAAGTTATTGATGATGTTGAAAACTATGAATTCCCAACCGCATTAATGGCGGCTGGAACAAACCCAGTATATGTTGGTAGAATTAGAAAAGATATTGCTTTTGATAACGCAATTTCATTCTGGTGTGTTGCTGATAACCTAAGAATTGGTGCTGCTTTAAACACAGTAAGAATTGCAGAAAAAGTAATTGAAATGCAAGTATTTTAATAAAAAGCCTATATTTATAGGCTTTTTAAAACATAAAGTTGAAAGAGTGAAAATATGAGATATAACGCAGGTGAAATAATTACAGCAATGATAACTCCATTTAAAGAGGATTTATCAGTAGATTATGTTGCACTAGAAAAACTTGTTAATCATTTAATAGAAAATGGTACTGATGCAATATTAGTTGCTGGTACTACTGGAGAAACTCCTACATTATCACACGAAGAAGAAAGAGAAATTTTCTTATTTGTTAAAAAAGTGGTTAATGGAAGAGTTAAAATTGTATTAGGTGCTGGTTCAAATTCAACAGAAACAGCTGTTGAGTCTTCTAAAAAAGCTAAAGAACTTGGTGCTGATGCTATTCTTACAGTTGTTCCTTATTATAATAAACCTTCTCAAAAAGGTATGTATGAACATTTTTCTGCAATTGCAAAAGCTGTAGATTTACCTATTATTCTATACAATATTCCTGGTAGAACAGGGGTGAACATGTTACCTGCAACTATTGCAAAACTTGCAAATGAGTTTAAAAACATAGTTGCTGTAAAACAAAGTAATGCTGATTTAGATTTAATTAGTGATATTAGAACTCTATGTCCAAAGGATTTTGCAATATACTCTGGTGATGATAGTTTAACACTACCGATGATGTCACTAGGTGCACATGGTGTTATCAGTGTTGCTTCTCACTTGGTTGGTAATGATATGAAGAAAATGATTTCTGCTTTTAAGTCTGGAAAGATAAATGAAGCATTAGAAATACATTTAAATTTATATCCATTATTTAAAAAGTTATTTATGGCACCAAATCCTGTTCCTGTTAAGGCTGCTCTTGCACATATCGGTATAATTTCTGAAAAAGTGAGACGTCCTTTGGTTGAATTGGATGCAGAAGAAAAAAAAGAACTTTTTTCTGTTTTAAATAAGTATTTTCATTAATTGTAATACAACTTGATGAGGTTTTATTTGATAAATCTTTCAAAGATAAAATTTAATAGGTTCAAAAAAGGTAGCACATTATCTGAGTTACTTATTACTTTGGCGCTTATTGGAGTTGTTTTTACTATTGCAACAGGTGTTATGATTGCTGATTATAATAAAAACCAAACAGTAGTAAGATTAAAAAAACATTATTCCACACTTTCTCAAGCATTGGTTAGAGCAGCTGCTCATAATGGTCCATATCAAGCTTGGGATTTCCCAGATAATTTGAGTGAACGTGGTTCATATTATTTCTTTGAAAGATATTTAAAGCCTCATCTTGTTTTAGCTAGAGACTGTAAAAATTCAACAGAGGCTGTATGTAATTACACTTTTAAAGAGTTAGATGCAACAGAAAAGGCTTTAAATTCAACATGGTCAAGATTCTTTTTGAATGATGGTGCTTTTATGGCAGTTCAAACTTTTTCTACTGATAAATATAAAGTTGCTTATTTTTATGTTGATTCTAATGGTAAAAAACGTTTAAATGTTGTTGCTCGTGATATTTTTATGTTTGAATTTTGGATTGAAAATGATGAGCACCCAGAATATATTGGTAAGTTGCTTCCTTTCGGGCATGAATTTTCTAGGGATGAGTTAATTTCCCCTTCTAACCAAAACAATTGTAATAACACAAAGAATGGAAACTATTGTGCTGCTCTAATCATGAAAGATAACTGGCAAATCAAACGTGGTTATCCTTGGGCACAAGCTAGGTATGTAGTGCAATAAGCTTTCATTAACTACGTACTAAATGGAATATTTCATTGCAGATTTTGAAAATTTCTTTTGATTGTTTAAAGTCAACCATATTTGGTCCATCACACAAAGCAGAGTCTGGTTCTGGATGAACTTCAAAAAACAAACCGTTTACGCCCGCAGCAACAGCAGATTTTGCTAATATAGGCACAAATTTTCTTTCTCCGCCAGAGCTTTCTCCGCAACCACCAGGTAATTGTACGCTGTGAGTCGCATCAAAGATTACAGGGTACCCCATTTCTTGAATTATTGGGATTGCTCTCATATCTGAAACAAGGTTGTTATATCCGAAAGTTACACCCCTATCAGTAATTGTTACTTTATTGTTTCCGCTTTCAATAACTTTTTTAGCAATTGATTTCATTTGTTGAGGTGCTAAGAATTGTCCTTTTTTTATGTTGATTATTTTATTTGTTTTAGCAGCGGCAACAAGTAAATCAGTTTGTCTGCATAAAAATGCTGGTATTTGAATTATATCTGCAACTTCTGCTGCAACCATTGCTTCGTCTGGATTGTGAATATCCGTAACTATTGGCAGATTAAATTCTTTTTTTACTTCTGCTAATAAAGCAAGACCCCTTTCCATTCCGAGTCCTCTATATGAGTCTATAGAACTTCTATTTGCCTTGTCATATGAAGATTTAAATATAAAATTAATACCTAATTCAGTAGTTATATTTTTTAGGTGTTCTGCTGTTTTGAATAGGATTTCTTTTGATTCAATAGCACAAGGTCCAGCTAAAATTGTTAGCTTGTCTCCACCTATTACAAAATCATTTAATTTAACTGAATTAACCATATAACCTCCACTTTGATTTACTGTAATTTTACAAAAAAACAATCAGTAAATCAAAGTATTATTAAATATTGTTATACGGATTTTTTTTATCCATTTCAGCTTTTATTTTTTTTGCTTTTTCGTATTTTTCTTTGATTATTTTTCCAACTGCTTTATCGAAATCTTCTTTCATTTTCTTTTGTCTATCAAGTATTTTCTTTTCAAAATTATTTAAATCTTGTTCTGTATATTTTTTAGCATTGAATTTACGTTTTATATTCTCAATATCAATTTCTGCTTGAGTTATAATTTCAAAAACTTTATCGATTTCTTTATCAGTTAAATAATATCCTTTAAGACGTTCTTTAATCTGTTTGAATTTGGCTTGTCTTGCAAAAACAATTTCATTAAATCCACTGTCATCGTTTTCATCAAAGAATTTTTCTATAAATTTATTGAATTCCATCTGTATTAGTTCCTTTAAATTTAAAATCACAAACTTGGTCTACACCGTATTTACAAATATACAAGAATAAAATTTCTCTACTTATTAGGTGGAACGATAAGGCATTTCCATAGGCTTTGTAAGCTCTTTCTGTGCATAAATTTATAACTTCATTGAGCTCCTTTTTTGTCATGCCTTTTGCGGTATATTCGTATGTCGGAGAAAACTCTGAAACTTGTTTTGTTTCACCAACCACGCCATATTTAGAAGGTGCTTCTCTTAATTTTGTATGTTTGCCCATTGTAAATACGCTTTTGCCATACGAGTTTATTATATCGGTATTTTCGCAAATAACTTTAATTGTTTGCATTGCATTTCTTTTTGTCTCAGCAGGGAAACCAAAGAATATAAATGCAAAATTGTATATGCCCGCTTCTCTTGCATCTTTGAGAATTTTCAGTCTGTTATCTACATTAATTCCTTTATTTATTAATTTCATTATTTTCTTTGAACCGGATTCAAATCCCCAAAGAACCATTCTAAGTCCAGCTTCGACTGCAAGTTCACATACTTCTTTTGTAAAACCGTCTTCTAACCTTGCATCACAGAAAAATTCAACATCTAATTTTTCTTCAATAAATCTTTTAGACATTGCTTCCATATAACTTGGACTTATTGCTTCATCAATAAATTCAAATTTATTAATACCATATTTTGTTTTATATGTTTTAATTTCATTTACTAATTTATCAATATTTTTTATGTTGTAATACATTCCAAAATCGTGGTCACAAAAACTACATTTTCTCCAGTAGCAGCCTCTAGATGCTGGGAATGGCATAACAATTTCTGGTGTAAAATATGCTTTTAGATTGTAGCCGTCTAAGCTTGGTGTTTTTAGTTCATTAAGTTTTTTAGGTTCAACTTTGTCATTGAATTGAACTTTACCGTCTTTTAGATACATTAAATTAGGAACTTTTTCTACTTCTTGTTCTCCGTTAATGTACTTAGCAAGTTCAATTACTGGAATCTCTCCTTCTTCAACTAAAAGGGAATCGCAGAACAATTCAAAAAATTCTGGATATTTTTCTAAAGACTCTGTAACTCTTCCAAAGTGGTTACCACCAATATTTATGTGTGCATTTGTTTCTTTTTTTAGCATGTTTGCAAGTGTCAAACCTGCAACAATTTGGCTAGATGAGTTGATTGAAATACCAATATATTGTGCATTTTCTGCTTTAATTTTGTCAAGAACACTTTCAAAGTATTGTTTAAAGATATTTGTTGTTTTATCAAAAACATAATACTTAATACATTCATAATCTAATGTTAATAGTTCATTAGAGTATGATGTAAATCCAATTCTAGTTGGATAATAAGGCATAGAACAAATTTCTAAAGCTGTGTTTACATTATTTACTGCGGATGTAAATAATTTTGGATTGTAGTAGTGTTCTTTTGATTTTAATACTTCAACAGATTTATCAATTATAGTAGCTACGGTTTTTAGGTTTTGACCGTTTGCTTTTAAAAGATTGTCTATCATTGAAGCTTTTGCAATTTCATTTCTTTGAACAAATGAGTATTCTTCCAATTTTTTACCTTTAACAAAATATTTTTGAATACTCTGTTTTAATAGAGGAAGTAATTTTATCCCCATATCAAGTGATTTTTTTACATAATCAGAAGTTAAAATTTTGTTGTAAAAATCTATATTTAAGTCCATAACGGAAGCATTATAGTCAGTTCCTTCAAATTGTCCAAGTAATGTTGGTAAAGCAAAGTGAGGGCTTACAGGCATCCACTGTGGGGGAAAAATTAATAATGTTTTCATATAGTACAATCCTTTTAAGAATTATATGGTACAATCCATTTTGGATTGTACCATATTTCCTAAGCCTATTAAATATATCTTATAGTTGATTTTTTGCTTCGATTTTAGCTTCACTTTCTAATTTTGCAAGTGCGTCACCAGTAGCTTCTTCACCGTGTTCTTCTTTATAATCAGCTTTCTTAGCATCTAGGATTTGTTCGTATTTATCATTCATTTCTTTTTCTTCTGCTAATTCTTTTGCCGCATCAGTTACACCGTCGCTAGAACCGCCACCGATTCCGTTTTGTCCAGGAGCAGAACCATCGCCACCCCATAATCTTTTGATTGAGTCACAAATTTCTCTAGTGTTTCCGTAAATATCACTGATTTTATCACTGCCTTTTAGTTCGCCACTGTTAACCATTTCGCCAACTTCTGATAACATTGCATTGTATTCAGATTCATCAAATTTGCCGTCAGAACCAATGAAGTCAGCTTTTGAAATACAATCGTAACCCATTGAGTCTAAGATACTAGACATTTCAATTTCAGCATTTTGTGCGAATCCATCTGGAATTAATGCATCAGCGAATAAATAGCTACCTTTGTTACCCGCAGCATCTTCTACTATTTTTGCATCATCGCTATATACATATTCCATTTGTTCAGCTGGAGACATGCTATCAAAGTTTTCTGGTAATTCTACTAATGAGAATGAATAAACTCTGTTTGTATTTGAACCGTTTTCTTCATCGCCAGCTCCTACAGAATCAATTCTTATACCTTTTGCAGCCAGTGCTGCTCTCGCTTTTTCAGATGTATATCCTTTTGAACAAGTACCATATTCAGCCATTACTTCTGCAACAATGTCTTGAATATATAGGTCTAATTCACTATCAAAAGAAGCAGCTACAGCATCAGCCAATGCAACGTCACTAATATTTCCGTTTTCATCAGCCATACTAATCATCCAATCAGTATTTTGAACTAATTTTTCTGTAGCACAAATCATTCTGTCATAATATTTTTCATTTAAAATACCAGCTTTTGTTAAGTCAGAAAATGCTTCTTTTGCTGATTTATTATCATCATCTTTGTATTTACTATCTAATTCTTTTTGATAATCACTGTTCTTTACTTCGTCTTTTGCTTCTTCTTCAGTTGTTTTGCCGTACATTACTTCGTCAAATAATTCTTCGTAGGCGTTTGAAGCTTTTTTCTCTTCTTCTTCTTTTTGTTTTGTAAATAAACTTACTTCAGAATATGTTTGTGTTGCACCAGAACCACCACTAATTGGATTACTAGAAGTTGTTCCACTACTAGAACCAGTTGAACTGTTTCCGCTTACACTTGATTGAGCTTGTTTCTTAAATGCTTCGTAAGAACTTAAATCTAATCCCATAGTTTTCTCTCTTCTCTTTTTGTACTCTTATATATATAAATAAAAACTTTTTCTTTCCTTTTATTTACATATATTATTCAAATGTTACAGATATGTTACATAAAATATATATAATATTTATATATTGTTTGTGTGGGTATTAGTGTATAAAAAAAAGAAGAAACATAATTAATGCTTCTTCTTTTTTTACGTTATATTGACTTCTTTATGCAGCTGTTTTTGCTTGTTGTTCAGCTTGTAGTTCTAGTTTTGCTAAATCTTCACCAACTGGTTTTTCACCGTGTTCAGTTTCATATTTAGAAACTAATTTGTTTAATATATCACTTGCTTTTGATTCAATTTCTTTTTCTTCTTGTGCAGCTGCTTCAGCTTCTTCTTGAAGTTGTTTTTCTGTACCTGTAGCATCACCTTCTGTCATTGGTGAATTATTAGTGCTTAATGAGCCAGTTTTTCTTAGGCTACCGCCTTCTGCACCTAAGCCGAATTTTTCAATTCTTGCCATTGTATCTTCATATGTTAAATGTTGACTCCATTGACCAGGTGCATCACCGTTTGCTGTATCACGAGCTCTTGTTGCCACCCAGATTTTTAATGTTTTTTCTGTATAAATATCTGCGTGAGTTGTTCCGTCAGAAGTATATTCACCATTTGATAAATCTGCGCCAATTTCTTCCATTAATTGATGATATTCTTCTTCTCTGCCAACAAAGTCAGCTTTAGAAATACAGTCATAACCCATTGTATCTAAGATACTTGATAGGTTCATTTCAGCACCCTGCGCCATACCGTCTGGAACTAAACAGTCTGCAAATATCATGCTACCTTTTTTGCCATTGCCGTCTTCTAAAATTTTAGCATCATCTGCATATACAATTTCCATTTGTTCTTCTGGTGATAGTTTTTCAAATCCTTCTGGGACTTCTACTAGCGAGAATGAATATGTTCTATTTTGCCATTCTGCATCATCACCAACAGCATCTGCTCTGATACCCAATGCAGCTAAGTCTTTAATTGCTTGTGAATTTTCGCTACCAAATAGTGCTTTAAAGTCATAACATTCATATTTAGCCATAATGTCTTGTACTTGTTTTTCGATGTACAAGTCTAATTCACTATCAAATGAACCAGCAATAGCATCTGCAAGACTTACGCCTTGGTCAATAACTCCGTCGCCATCAACGTCCATATCAACTTTCCATTGGTCGTTGTTAATTACGTCATTTTTAATGTGGCTAGCACCGTCTTTGATGCCTTGATTTTTAAATAAATCACTTTCTAATAATGCATTGATAGCATCTTTTGTTTCTTGTGCATTTCCGCCAGCTACTTCATTTTTTTCGTAGTCGTCAACAGTACCATTAGAAGTCTTTTTATCTGCTTTCTTTTCTTCATTTGAATTTTTAGTTGTTGCTTCTGTTGCTGTAGTTTCTTCTTCTTCACCATACATAACTTTATCAAAAAGTTCTTGGTAAGTATCAGAAGCTTTTTTCTCTTGGTTTTCTTCGTTTGCAAATAAACTTACTTCAGAATAACTATTAGCAGCACCTGTATCACCACCAATTGGATTACTAGAAGTTGTTCCACCACTAGAACCAGTTGAACTGTTTCCGCTTACACTTGATTGAGCTTGTTTCTTAAATGCCTCGTAAGAACTTAAATCTAATCCCATAGTTTTCTCTCTTCTCTTTTTGTTCCTATAAATTAAAAAACAATTTTAGAGTATAAATTTACATAACAACACTGTTTTGTTAAGTAATGTTAAACAAGAGTATTTAAGTAGTATATATAATTTTTGAAAATATCGAGATAAATATATATAAGTTATCTACTTAATACTGTGATTTTACTATTTTTCTTTTAGTTATTTCTCTTACTCTAGATAAACATAAAAAAAGATGACTTTCGTCATCGCTCCTCTTAAAAGAAAAACTCCTCAGGTGGGACTCGAACCTACAACCCTTCGGTTAACAGCCGAATGCTCTGCCATTGAGCTACTGAGGAATATCTCTATATAATTATATTAGCATT
>JAFTSM010000069.1 GCA_017467305.1 Candidatus Gastranaerophilales bacterium | reverse complement strand
TATAGTAGAAAATCTAGGAAAAGAATATTTAAATAAAGAATTACCTGAGTTAAACCCAGGAGATACAGTAAGAGTTTCAGTTAGAATCGTTGAAGGTAACAAAGAAAGAACACAGGCTTTCGAGGGTACTATTCTTAAAAAACGTGGTTCTGGCATCGGTAAAACAATCACTGTTAGAAAAGTATTTCAAGGCGTTGGCGTTGAACGTGTATTCCCTGTATACTCTCCACGTGTTGAAAAAATCACTGTTGTAAGACGTGGTGATGTTAAACGTGCTAAGTTGTATTACCTAAGAGAACGTTCTGGTAAAGCAACTCGTATTAGAGAGAAAATCGAAAAAAAATAGATTAGGATATAATAAAACAATAAAAGCCGTAGTCATTGTTTCAACTTTGAGTATGGCTTTTATTTTATAAAGATGAGGTTGAAATGGAACATATTCACTGGTATCCTGGGCACATTGCAAAGGCAGAAAAAAAACTAAAAGAACAAGTTAATATTGTTGATGTTGTTATTGAAGTTCTTGATGCAAGAATTCCAATGAGTTCTACTTATCCAGATATTGAAAAGCTTTTAAGAGAAAAACCTCGTTTAATCCTTATGAATAAGGCTGATTTAGCGAATCAAGAAGAAACTTTAAAATGGGTTAAAATAATTAGAGAAAAAACCAATTGTCCGGTTATTGCAACAAGTGCAAGTGACAATAGAGATTTATCAAAAATTTTAAATAAAGTTATTGAATTAGGGCAACCAAAAATAATTGCATTAGTAAAAAAAGGCTTATTGCCACGTGCTGTTAGGGTTATGGTAGTTGGCATGCCAAATGTTGGTAAATCTAGTATTATTAATAAATTAATTAAAAAAGCAAAAACAAAAACAGGCGCAAAAGCTGGCGTTACTCGTGACCAACAATGGGTAAGAATTAACCCCAAGGTTGATTTGTTAGATACACCAGGTATTATTCCTTTAAAGCAAGAAGACCAAAATAAAGCTTATAAATTAGCTTTTGTAGATTCTATTGGTCAAAATGCCTATGATGTTGAAGCTGTTGCAGAAATTTTTGTTAGAGATGTTGAAAAAATTTATCCTAATTTGATTAGAGATTATTATAAGTTAGAGGATGAAGAAGTTAATATCGCAAATATAGCCCTTCGTAGAAATTGGATTGTTTCTGGCGGCAATCCAGATACAAAACGTGCTGCGCAAAATATATTAAATGATTTCAGAGTTGGCAGACTTGGTAAACTAACTTTAGACGTAAATGAATAAAAGATTTGATTTTGACAAAGAAAAGCAAGCAAGCTTTGAATATTTAATTGGTACAGATGAAGCTGGTCGTGGTCCTGGTGCTGGACCAGTTTTTGCTGCAGCTGTTTGTCTTACTTCTTTTGATGAACGATTAGAAAAATTAAATGACTCAAAGCAACTTAGTGAAAAAGTGCGTGAAGAACTGTTTGATGTTATAAAAGAAAATTCTATTTATGCTATTTATCAAGGTAGTGTTGAAGAAATTGAAAAGTTGAATATTTTAAGGACATCTCTTCTATCAATGAATAGAAGTTGTAGTGAAGTTATTTCTAAATTAAATTCTGATAAAGTTATTGTATTAGTTGATGGTAATAAAAAAATACCAGAATTTAAATATTCGCAAGAAACGATTGTAAAAGGTGATTCAAAGTCAGCCTCTATTGCGGCGGCTAGTATATTGGCAAAAGTTGCCCGTGATAGATTTATGAAGAAACTAGATAAAGAGTTTCCACAATACTGTTGGGCTGAAAATAAAGGTTATATGACAAAATCTCACTTAGACGCCGTTGATAAATATGGCTTATGCAAATGGCATAGAAAAAAGTTCTTTACTAAGCACTTTGAAAAAGCAGAACAATTATCATTATTATAAAATCAACAAAATAGTGTATTCAAAATGTGTATCGAATAGCATTATAATCGGTTATTAATTAATTCTTGGAAATATATATGTTTAATTTTAAAAAAGCATTTACTTTATCTGAAACACTTATCGCATTAACGGTAATAGGTGTAGTAGCAGCAATAACAGTTCCAAATATAATGATACAAAATCAAAAGGAACAAGCTGTAGTTCGATTAAAAAAAGTTTATTCAGAATTTTCACAAGCTACAACTATGGCAAAAACTACATATGGAGATTCAACAACTTGGGATTACACGCTATCTAATACTGAATTTTTTAGAAAATATTTTTATCCATATATAACATTATCATCACAATCAATACAAGATGCGAAAAAAGACAATATATACTATTATCAAACATCTGGAGCTGTTGAAAGTAGTTTATTAATAATGCGTGCACAAGGGGAAATCATTGAGCTTATTTCTGGCTCACAAATTTTCACTTATCCTTTAAATTACGGCGGAACTGGGTCGGAGTATTTAAGAAAATGTTATGCAATTGATGTAAATGGATATAAAAAACCAAATAGATTTGGTCGTGATTTATTCATGATGTGCCTAGACTCTGAACGTGGAATTGTCCCACATGCTTGGAATGACAATGAGCCTTCGACAGTAAAGAAGACAAGAGAACAGCTTAAAAAGAGTAGTTCATATAGTTATCAATGTAGCAGAAAAGCACGTGGTATGTGGTGTGCAGCGCTGATAATGAAGGATGGTTGGAAAATAAAAGACGATTATCCTTGGTAGATTATTTAAATAACAAGTTGAATAATTCTTTTATACTATATATATCTTTTATAATATGCAATTTAATACCAAGTTGATTCTCAACATCTTTGACTGTTAACCCGTCTAAAAACTCTGTTGTATAAGGTCTCAAAACTATTGAAGGAATAACAACATTTTTATGACCTTTATCTCTTAATTGTTTGATAATATCTTGTGCTGTAATTAGGCCAGCAACATTAACATCTTTACCAAAGAAATCACTTTTGATTGGTTGTACTTTTAAATTAATGTTTTCAATTTTATTTAATTCTTTTGCAAAAGTTTCAAAACATTTTGAAGCACTAACAGAGCAAGCCAGAGTATATTCTTTTTGTGTTTTTGGTGCTTTAGAAACTTTTTTAATTCGCTTATTAAAGTCATCAATTAGGCATCTTAACGAACCAACACCATCTTCTAGTTGACGATAACCATTATAGTATTTCTTTTCTGGCAATTCTTTTTCTGCAAGTAAGAAAAATTCATCTGATACACTTGCCAAGTTCTTTTTTATTTTTTTGTTGAATTTATCAACTATATCGATAGTTTCAATTGCTTTTTGTTTATCAACTTGTTTTAGTTTTTCTTTTCTAAATTTTGTTATTCCAACTGGTACAATTGCAATAGAGCCTATGATATCTTTATAGTTCCATAGGTCATTTAATGTTCTCTCTAATTCTTTTCCATCATTGTAATCAGGGCATAGAACAATTTGTGCGTGGAATGGAATATCATTTTCTTTAAGGAAATCAAGTTCTTTTGTAATGTTTGCTGCAAGTTTATTATTTAACATTTTTGCACGTAATTCTGGATTTGTTGTGTGAACAGAAACATATATAGGTCCAAGATGAAGGTTTGCAATTCTTTCTTTATCTTTTTTTGTAAGGTTTGTTAGTGTAACATATGTGCCTTGAAGATAAGAAAGACGGTAATCATCATCCTTTATATATAGTGATTTCCTCAAGCCTTCTGGTTGTTGGTCAACAAAGCAGAAAATACAATTGTTTGCACAAGGTTTTATTTTATCAAAAATTGCGGATTCAAAGATGAACCCTAATTCTTCATCAAAATCTTTTTCTATTTCATAGACTTCAATTTCTCCAGCTGGAGTTTTTATTTCAAACTCCAATTCTTCAGTCATTGTTGCATATTGGTAGTCAATATAATCACTAAGCTTCATTCCATTAATGCTTAAAAGTTCTGAACCAGCTTCAATCTCAAGTTCTTCTGCTATTGAACCAGTTTGAATTGATGAAATTTTAGCCGTCATTTTCTACCTTTATTTGTTTTATAAATTCAGATAATGATAATAAAGATGATTTTGTATTTTTTAGAACGGTTTTTTGATAATAAGAAAGTTTTAAAAATTCATCATTTAACTTCTTTTCAACGTCAATTTGTAGAAGTTCTACTTTTTTAAGTGCTTCTTCCATATATAATTTTCTGTCTTCAAGTGATAAGAAATCCATTATTGAAATTCTAATTAATAATTGAGGAAAAAATAATGAGGGATTATCACTAGTTGTATCAAAAAACAAATCACGAAAAGCTTTAACGCCATTAGGGGTAATTGAATAATAAGAAGATTTTTTCCCACCCTCAGACATTCTTTCATTTAGGCTGATTGCCCCCATTTTTAATAATCTCTTTAGAGCTGGGTAAATTGTACCTATGCTTGGTTTTGTGTATGAACCAAAAACATCAAAAATTTCTTTTCTAATTGCATACATTGTTTTTTCACGTTTTTGGATAATGTATAAAATCAATATCTCAATCATAGTTTTATTATAAAACAAATTGAGTGATAAATCTAAGATTTAATATTTGTTTTAAAAAAAGCTTGTTATCATGACTTCTTTGTAGCATAATCTATATTAAGTTAAGGTGGACTTTTTAAATGGAAGAATACAATTTAGTATATTTATTAGAAGGTAAAGTTTATATTAATCTAACTAATAGTTGTACGAATAATTGTGTGTTCTGTATCCGAGATATTAAAGATGATGTTGTTGGGGCTAATCTGTTTCTGAATACTGAAAACGTCAAAGCAGAAGATGTTATTGAACAGTTAGAAGCGATGCACGATAAGCTTTCATCGGAAATAGTATTCTGTGGTTATGGTGAACCTATGTTAAAGTTAGATGTCATAAAACAGGTCGCCAAGTATATTAAGGAAAAGTATCCTAACACAATTTTAAGAGTTAACACTAATGGTCATGCTAATTTAGTTTATAAAAGAAATGTTCTCCCCGAATTAAAAGGTTTAATAGATAAATTTTCTGTAAGTTTAAATGGTGAAACAGAAGAAGTTTATAACAGAATTTCTCAGCCAAATCTTTCTTATTCTTATGAAGCAGTAAAAGATTTTATTAGAGAAGCTGTTAAGGAGGGTTTTGATACAACGGCAACTATTGTTACTAACTACAAAGGTTATGATGTAGATATGCCAAAATGTATTGAAATTACAAAAGAACTAGGTGCTAAATTTAGAGAGCGTCCTTGGATAGAAAATGGTTATTAAAAGATAGAAATTCATAACGGAAAGGAAAAACAAATGAATATTCTTGACAAAATTATGAAGCCAAAATCAATTGCAGTTATCGGTGCTTCAACAAAGCCGAAAACAATCGGTTCAGAAATTATGCAAAGATTAAGAGATTATAAATTTACTGGTAATGTATATCCAGTAAACCCAAAAGGTGGAATAATTGAAGGTTTCCAAGCTTATACTTCAATTGAAGAAGTTCCAGGTGAAGTTGATTTAGCAGTTATCGTTGTTAACTCTAAATTTGTTTTAGACACAATCGACCAATGTAATAGAAAAGGTATTAAAGGCCTATGTATCATCACAGCTGGTTTTAAAGAAACTGGTGCTGAAGGTGCTGAAATGGAAAAACAATTACTTGCAAAAGTAAAAGAATATGGTATGAGATGTGTTGGTCCTAACTGTTTAGGTGTTTTAAATACAAACCCAGCTGTTATGATGGACGCAACTTTTGCTGAATCATTACCAATCGCTGGTGACATCGGTTTCGTTTCTCAATCTGGTGCACTTGGTGGTGGTATCTTAAATATTTTAAAAGACTTAAACTTAGGTTTTGCTCAATTCGTTTCAATCGGTAACCAAGCTGATGTTAACGCAGAAACAATGATGGAATACTGGGAAAATGATGAAGATGTTAAACAAATTCTTCTTTATATGGAATCAATCCAAAATCCAGAAAATTTCAGAAAATTAGCTACAAGAATTACAAAGAAAAAACCTATCTTAGCATTAAAATCTGGTAGAAGTGCTGCTGGTGCATCTGCTGCTTCTTCTCACACTGGTTCTTTAGCTGGTGCTGATAAAGCTGCTGCTGCATTATTAAAACAATCAGGTGTTATCAGAGAATTCTCTTTGAAAAACTTATTTGCTACAGCAAAAGCATTCTCAAATTGTCCAATCCCACAAGGTAACAGAGTTGCTATCATTACAAACTCTGGTGGTCCTGGCATTATGGCTACAGACGCTATTTGTGAAAACGGTATGCAAATGGCTCCTATTACAGATGAAACAAAAGCTAAATTAAGAAGCTTTTTACCAGCTGCTGCATCTGTTAAAAACCCAATCGATATGATTGCTTCTGCTCCTATCGAACACTATACACAAACATTAGAAACAGTTATTGCTGACGAAAATGTTGATATGATTATGGTTATTTACTTACCATTCTTAGGCTTAAAAGATATTGATGTTGCTAAAGCATTAATGGAAATCAAAGCTAAAAACCCAACAAAACCAGTAGTTGGCGTATTTATGACAACAAATGATTTCTTCAACAACATTTCAAATATGGATGTTAATATGCCATTCTTTATGTATGCTGAAGAAGCTGCTGAAGTATTCTTGAGATTAGACCAACAAAGACAATGGATGGAAAAACCTGTTGGTAAAGCACCTTGTTATGATGTTGATAGAGCTAAAGCTGCTGCTATTATCAAAAAATCAATTGATGAAGGCAGAGAACAATTAACTACTTTAGAATCTATTGATGTTCTTCAAGCTTATGGTATCAGAGCTTGTAAATATGGCTTAGCTACTAACATTGATGAAGTTGTTACTTTAGGTAACTCAATTGGCTACCCTGTAGTAATGAAAATGACTTCTAAAACAACATCTCACAAAACTGATGTTGGCGGTGTAAGAGTTAACATTCAATCAGAAGAACAATTAAGAGCAGAATATGCTGATTTA
>JAFTSM010000068.1 GCA_017467305.1 Candidatus Gastranaerophilales bacterium | reverse complement strand
CAATGATTTCATCACAGGTGGTACAGGTAACGATGTAATTAGAGGCGGTAAAGGTAATGACACATTACGTGGTGGTACTCCTGGCGTTGACAATGAACAAAATACTGGAAAAGACACTTTTGTATTCTATAAAGGTGACGGTAAAGACGTTATCAAAGGCATAGATGGAGACGATGTAATCCAATTAGCTAATGTTAAAAAAGGTGGTTTCACACAATCACTTGATGGAGATGACCTTGTAATTTCTTACAATGGTGGTAAAGATTCAATCACTATTAATAATTATTTAAGTGATTTGGATAACATTCCAGATTTCTCAATAGAAACAAAAGATGGAACTATATACAAAGCAGCTAATATTGATGAACTTAAAGGCTGGGTTTCTGCTTGGACATCAGCTACTGGAGAAAAAGATTTTGCAACAGCTCTAGATAATGCAACATCTGATGAAACAGCTATATTGGCCGCTATATTTGAACAATATAACTTCCAAGAAGTGCCACAAGCATAATAGAATTTATAGTTCTTAAAACTATAGAAGAGAGGCGAAAGCCTCTCTTCTTTTCTTATTCCTTTCCCTATAGAAATTTTCTTTCAAATAATCTTCCCTCTCCTACAAGGAGAGGGTTAGGGTGAGGTATTTAAATAGTTTTTGTATGTTGAATTATCAAAGCATAACTCAACAATATTTTGCTGGATAGCCACGAAAATCAAAGATTTTCTCGCTATGACACAGACTATAAATAACCACGTCATTACGAGCAAAGCAAAGTAATCCAGTTAAAGTCTAGATAACCACGCTAACACTCACTATTGTATCTTTTAGCTCATTACAACAATCAACAATGACAAAAATCAAAAAAACATCTATAATATAAACACTATGAAACAGCGTTCACTTTTTGATGTGATTTCTCCAATAATGATAGGTCCTTCAAGCTCTCACACAGCGGGTGCTGTTAGGCTTGGACTAATGGCAAAAAATATTTACAAAGAAAAACCAAAGAAGGTTACTTTTAGATTATATAACTCTTTTGCGCAAACAGGAAAAGGTCACGGCACTGACAAAGGTTTATTAGCAGGTCTTTTAGGTTTTAATGTTGATAGTGAAGAAATAAAAAATATTTATAATAGTGAAAAAGCAAAAAGTATAAAATACAACTATGAATTCGAACAAAATATAGATAAACACCCTAACGCAGTTGATTTTATTTTAGAGGGTGATATTAATATGACAATTTCAGGAAATTCTGTTGGTGCTGGGAATATAGAAATAGTTAAAATTGATGATTTTGCGACAAAAATTTCTGGCGAATTAAACACACTTTTATTATTTTATAAAGATAAACCAGGTATGATTTCGCAAGTTTCAACACTAATACAAAATGAGAATATAAATATTGCCTCATTAGAATGTGATAGAAACGCACGAGGCAAAACAGCCTCTATGTGCATTTGCTTAGATAGTAAAATCCCAGAAAATATTATTGAAAACATTCAAAATATAGAAGATGTTTATTTTGTTAGAAATATAAAAAAATTAGAGGCTTAAGTTGGAATATTCAATTAGTACATTTGAAAAACTTTTGCAAGCTTGCAGTTCAGAGAACAAAAAAATCTACGAAATCATGCAAGAAAAAGAAGCATATGATTTTGAGATAAGTGTAGAAGAAGTCAGAGCAAAAATACTCAAAAACATTAACGCAATGAAAGAAGCTATTGTTAGTGGGTTGACTTCAAAAGAAATGTCTTTTAGTGGTCTATGTGGCGATGACACAAATAAATTAAAAGAAAAATACAAAAAATCCCCCGCTTTATTTGGTAATTTGTTTGAGAAAATAACAACATTTGCCTTAGCAACAATAGAAGAAAATTTAAGAATGAATAAAATTGTTGCTTGTCCAACAGCCGGTTCTTGCGGTATTGTTCCAGCAGTAATTATTGCATTAGCACAAGAAAAAGATATTACTGAAGAGGATGAAATAAATGCACTTATAACTGCGGGTACCATTGGCTATATTATTTCATCCAAAATAGCTATGGCCGGTGCTGTGGCTGGGTGTCAAGCTGAATGTGGAGTAGCCTCAGCAATGAGTGCTGCCGCAGCGGTTCAACTATTAGGTGGAAGTAACGAACAAATTATAAATGGAGCAACTCTAGCACTAAAAAATATTTTAGGTTTAACTTGTGACCCAGTTGGCGGTTTAGTAGAAATTCCTTGTGTAAAAAGAAATGCTTTTTTAGCAGTTCACGCCATCACAGCTACAGAACTTGTTTTAGCAAATGTTGAGAGCAAAATACCTCCAGATGAAGTTATTGATGCTATGGTACAAACTGGACAACTTATGTCACCTCTTTTAAAAGAAACCTCAATGGGAGGCTTAGCAACCACCAAAACGGGTAAAGCAATAAATAAATGTTTGGAAAGCAAAAAACAAAAGTAAGCAAAAGCTAAATTTTACAAAAGTAAATAAATTTAGTGTACATTATGGCTACTTATTGACCCCAAAACCTATATATATGGTATATTTAGGTAATACGATATTTAATGAGGAATATAAAATGGCAGGTGGAAAAGACCCTATTGTTTCTGAATTAGAACAATCATTAATAAATTTTTTAACAACAACTAAAGCCGATGAAGTAGAACAAAAGGTATCTGGCGGTGCAAAACGAGTCCGTGGATTAACATTTAATATTGATGTAAAAAATCCTAAAAACCCATCATTTACAGTTCAAATTGGGATGTGCGAAGCAAAGTTCAATGTAAATAACGGATTAAAAGAACAAGGAAGTTGTTTTGGTCTAGAACGATTTATTAGAGATTGGTTTGAACGCCCAACTGTTTCTGGTGCTATTGAAAAATATGTACAAGATGCAAAAAAATAAATCAGAAAAGGAGCTTTAAAGCTCCTTTTTTATCTTAGTTACCCACCATTTTTCAAAATATTGAAATTGTATTCTGTATAAGGAAAAATAAAATCTCTTTTCGGTGATTTTTGAATACTTTCTAACATTTTAATTACTTTATCTTGAGAAACTACACTAACTGGTATACTATCATATTCGCCTTCAATAATTTTGTACTCTGCACCATACATACTATATAACGAAGCTCTATTAAAATTTTTATTTCCAACCTGTGTAGGTACAGCGTGTATTTCTGGAATAAAACCATTATTTATACAATTTTCTACTGCTACTTGCATTAGAGTCAAAAATAAAGCACTATAGTCCTCTCTTCCTACGAGTGTAGAAATGTAGTTTATATGGAGAACACCTAGTTCAGAAGTATCAACGTTAACAAATGCAAGTTTTTCTTTTCCTTTGTTTAAAGAATATATTTCAGTATCAAACTCAAAAGAAGCTTTTTCAATATCAAGTTGTTCTTTTTCTTTTGTTTTTCTATTTTTTAATTGAGTTTGCCCAATAATTCTATGGTCAATCATTGAACCAGCAGCGGGACTTATATATTCAAACAAATATGCTTTCGGGTCTGAAACAAATGCGTTCAAGTTTCTCTTTGTAAAAATACCTTTTGAAAACCATAAATTTTTCTTTATTGTATCAGTAGATAATTCGAATTCAGTTTTGAGTTTTTGCTTCGTAGACATTTCGCGCGCATTATTTTGATAAGTATCATCATCATTAGAAATAGATGACCACACAACATCTCTATCTTGTGCAAACCTTATATTTGAAACTCTATATCCATTTATTTTATTAATATACATGATACTCTCTCTCAAATTAAAAAATGGAACATAAAAAAAATTGTTAAAAAATTGCAAAATAGGTATTGGTTTATAGTATAATTTTGATATCTGACAAACAAAAAGGGAAAAAAATATGGCAGTAAGACAAAGACAACATGAACAAGACCCAATGGTTAGACGTACTAACTTTGATGCGGTTGAATCAAACCTAACAGACGAACAAGCTAAATTAGAAGCTGCTCGTTGTTTAAATTGTAAGAATCCAAGATGCGTACAAGGTTGCCCTGTAAACATCAATATTCCAGGTTTCATTCACGCATTAAAAGAGGGTGATTTAGAAAAATCTGGTGAAATAATTAGAGAATCAAGCTTATTACCATCAGTTTGTGGTAGAGTATGCCCTCAAGAACGTCAATGCGAAAGCAAATGTGTATTAGGTATTAAATCAGAACCTATTGCGATTGGTGCTTTAGAACGTTATGTTGGTGACGCTACAGCATTAAAAGTTGGTGAAATTAAAGAATCTGGCAAAAAAGTTGCTATTGTTGGTTCTGGTTGTGCAGGTATTACGGCTGCTGCTGACTTGAGAAAAGAAGGTCACGAAGTTGTTGTTTTTGAAGCATTACATAAATTAGGTGGTGTATTAAGATATGGTATCCCACCATTCAGATTACCAAGAACATTCTTAGATAAAGAAATCGACAACCTAAAAGCTATGGGTGTTAAATTCCATACTAACGTTGTTGTTGGTAAATCAATTACAGTTAAACAATTAAAAGATGACGGTTTCAATGCTATCGTTATCGGTTCAGGTGCTGGCTTACCTAAAATGATGGGTATTCCTGGTGAAAACTTAAATGGTGTATTCTCAGCTAATGAATTTTTAACTCGTGTTAACTTAATGCAAGCTAACTTAGAAGAAACAGCTACTCCAATTAGAGTTGGAGAAAAAGCGGCTATCATCGGTGGTGGTAACGTTGCAATGGATGCAGCTCGTGTTGCTGTTAGAGTTGGTTTTAAAGAAGTTTATATCGTTTACAGAAGAACAGAAGCTGAACTACCAGCTCGTTTAGAAGAAATTAGACACGCAAAAGAAGAAGGCGTAATCTTCAAATTCTTACACGCTCCAACAGAAATCTATAACAAAGAAGGCTATGTAAACGGTATGAAGTTTGAAGTTATGGAACTTGGTGAAGCTGATGAATCTGGTAGAAGAAAACCTGTTCCAACTGGCAAATTTGTTGATTTAGATGTTGATACAGTTGTTGTTGCTTTAGGTACTGGTCCTAACCCAACAATTCAAGGTTCTATGTTAAAAGATAATATGGATTTAACTACAGATAAAAAGGGTTATATTGTAATTAACGCAGAAACTGGTGAAACATCAATTGATGGCGTTTACGCTGGTGGTGACGTTGCTCCAACAGGTCCTTCAACAGCTATTAACGCTATGGGTGCTGGTAAAAGAGCAGCTAAAGCAATCAATGAATACCTTGCTCAACTGTAAGATAGAAACAAATAAAAAAGAGGCTTTGTATAAAGCCTCTTTTTTTATGCAGTAGTTGAAGAATACCTTTGCTCATTCAACGCATTGGCTGTTGCATAAGCTGTCGTTGAGGAATACCCTTCTCTATTCATTAGTTTTGTCGTTGCATAAGCTGTTGTTGCACTTGCACTTGTAACACCAAGTAATCCCAACAATTTTGCTGTTGAATTAGAATCTGGTAGCAAAATAACATACTTTGGATAAACATCCGAAAATTTCCCCACAATTTCTGGTATTTTCGCATCTTTGCAATTTGGTGCTTTAATCACAATTTTTTTTAATGGTGTTTTGGGCGAAATTTTACCAACTTTAGTGAATATATTCAAAAATTGAAGTTTCATTAATAAAAACCTTTCATTAACACAGTAAAAGAAAAACATGAGAACATTTTAAATTGCCCCCAAGTAACAAAAAAAATTACATTTAAAATTAATTTTTTATATCTTCTTTTAACTTTTCAAATGAAATATTGTTTTTCAATAAAAAGATAGCAGCGACAATACAAGTTGTTAAAGTAACTATTGCTTGTTCAACAAAAGAAATAGCTAAAGCTGTTTCTTTATTAACATTGTATATTGCAAAAGCTGTTATTACAGCCAATTGATATGGTCCAATAAATATTGAAGTAGAAGGTATCATACAAGCCATGGCAATAAATGCAATGATAAATAGAGAAACAGACCAATGCAATTCAAAGCCGAAACCTTTTATTGTTATTAAAAAATTCAAACACTCAAAAGCCCAAATACAAACAGAAGCAGAAAGTGCATAAAAAATTCTTTTTGGAGAATCTATAACTTCAAAACCATTAAAGAAAGAATTGCATAATTTATTTATAAATACTACAATTTTTTCGACAAAAGAAGACATTGGTAATGATTTTGTTTTTTCTACTAAAAAGTTACAAATAACATCTGTTTTATTAAACTTATATGTTAAAACAGCAAATGTAATGCCCAAGAATATACAAACTGCAGCAACTGCACACATATTCATAGCTATTTCATTACGGTTATATACAAAAACCCCTACCATTAAAAAACAGAATATGGTAAATACATCAAAAATACGTTCAAGCATAATTGTGCCAAAAACTTTTACCTTATCAACACCATATTTTTGCCCAACAAAAAATGCTCTAAATATATCACCAGCACGTGCTGGAAGAACAATATTCAATCCAGCAGAAGCAATACACAAAGGTGCCAAAACTTTTAGTGGTGGATTTGCTGATTTTGATATCAAATATTTAAAACACAAACCTCTAAAACTTAAAGATATCATTATTGAGATAGATAACAAAAACAAATACTTGATATCAAATCCTTTTATAACTTCAAATAGTTCTTTTAAATCAATATTCACAAAAACAAAATACAAGAAGACAACCGTAATTAATAATAAAATAATTCGTTTTATTCCAATCTTCACTTTTGTTTCCTAACTATTTAAAATATTCTATACTATTTTTAAATTTGATTTTTGCAGTTTCTTTTGAATGTTTATTTTTTCAGTCAAAAGTTCATAACTAACATTATATATAGATTTTAAAGAATGGCTATCTAATATATTTTGAGCTTGAATAAAAGTCACATAAGCTTGTTTATATTTTCTTTCAGACATCAAAATATTAATTTTGATTTCTAATAACTGAGATTGTAAAGAAACACTCTCATCATTAAGTAATTCTAAAACCTTATCTATATATTGCATTGCAACAGAATAATTTCCCAATACATAATTACAATTTGCAATAGAAGCTAAAACTTTTGTATTTGATAATGATATTTTCTCAATACGAAAATATAATTCTAAAGCTTCTTTTATCAAGCCTTTTACAAAACAAACATCTGCAAATAATAAGACGCTTTTTGTATGGAAAGGAGTCAAATCAACAGCTTTTTTAAGCTTTCTATAAGCCGCATTTACATTATTAAAATAGAAGAAATCATCCTCAGCTTCTCTACAAAGAAGTTCTGTTTTAATATTGATTACTTTTGATTTATCTATATATGAAAGATTGCTCGTGTTCTGCATATAACGTTATAAATATTAACTACTACCATATACATCATATGTTTTGGACATGAACGAGGGCTAGAAGCTTTGAATCAAGCGAGCATCAAGAAATCATGAAAACCATGATGTGACATGGTTTTCCATGATTTTAAATTTGTTTTTACATTTTTTAACACAACCCCAACAATAACAGCCATTTAAGCAAAAGCATGATACGGCATGAGTTTCAGCCACATTACAAAAGTTAACATTTTGGGAAGTACAAATAAAATTCTTTGCTTGATATTAAAAAATGAGCATAGTATTATTAGATTATCTTTAAATCATAATGGAGGAATTTATGAACCAAATTATAAAAATCGCTTGGGACTTAAACGAAACAACTGAAAACAGATATCAATTAGTTTATGAAATTGCAGAACTTGCCAAAAAATTAGTTGACGAAAATCAATTAAAAAGAGTTAAAGATGAATATAGCTTTGACGAAGTTCCTTTTGATACATCAATCAAAAAAGAAAATCCAGTTGAACACGCTATTATGGTTAAAGCGTCTGAATATGATGACTCTGGATTAGTTGGTTAATAAAATAGATTTAATAACTACACAAAATGAAAAGCTCCTCATTGAGGAGCTTTTTTAAACCTAAAAAAATCTTATGAATTAAGCCATTAATTTGTTAACAGCTTTTGTTAATCTTGATTTTTTTCTAGCAGCTGTATTTTTGTGTAAAATACCTTTAGAAACAGCTTTATCACATAATTTATATGCTTCAGATAAAGCAGAGTTAATAGCTACTTGGTCTTTTTCTTTGGCTTGAGCTAAAACAACAACTTTTTTAACAGCAGTTTTAATTGCTGATTTGAACGCAACGTTTCTTTCATAATTTCTTTCTGCTACTAAAACACGTTTTTTTGCTGATTTAATATTTGCCATTTTGTTTGTCCTTTCTCTTTGTCAGTATTGTCAATGTAACAATCTGCATAGAGGATTAGTGAGTACATACATTATACAACCTCAAAACATAATGTAAACGGTAATATTAACTTTTTTAAAAATTTTATTTTACATGGCAAATTTTAATATTCATTTGTTTTATGTAAACTTGTAAGGTAGTAGAAAAATAATCATTTTAATGCGTATACAAAATAACACACAAGCCTATAAAAATAAGAACCAAAATGTAAGTCACAAAAGTGCAAGAACTTTTGTCAGAACACTTGCAAATCCAGATGCTCTTACCTCAACAGTTTTATTAGAAGGTGCTGTTACAGGTGGACGTGGTTATAACGCATACAAAAGAGGCGGTGTTAATGAGTTTAGAGAAAGATTTATTGACGATGTTTTGGCTGCTATATTTTGGATGAAAGGTGTTGATATATTCAATTCTATCGGAAATAAATTTGGTGAAAAAGTCTTAAAACTACCTACTACTGATTTTGATATGGGAAATGATGCCCTTAGAAAACCTTTCGAAAATGTTGCTAAAGATTTAACAAAAATGGGTGTTGCTCCAGAAAATGCCTCAAAAATGAAAAAGACACTTGCAAGATTTAAACTAGGAAAAATTATTGCTGCTTCAGTATTATCAACTGCTTTTGTAGGTTTTGCTCTTCCTAAAATAAATCAAGGAATTACAAAATTCTTTATGTCTAAAGATAAAAAAGAAGAAACAAAAAAAACAAAAAATAACTCAACAAACTTAGGTTTTGTTTCAATGGATGATTTTGAAAAAAATCTATCAAAGAAAAAAGGACTTTCTTTCAAAGGCGGAATGGAACTTGTTGCCCACTATTTAGAAAATAACAAAATATGCAAACTTTTAACAAGTGATGTTGGTATTACAACCGGCCGTGTAACATCTGCAAGAAACAAAGATGAAGGTTTAGAATATTTATTTAGAGATGTAGCATCTTCATTCTTCTATACTGCAAGTACACCATTAATATATGCAGGCTTACAAAAAGCAACTAATTCATCATCAATCACATCAATAGACCCAGTTGCCGCAAAACAAGTAAACGAGCATTTATTAAAACAATTAGAACAAGCTGGTGGCAAGATGAAAGCTAGTGATTTTGCGAGAACAACTATGGGCGTGCTTGATGATGCTAGTAAAGAACTTTTAGAAAAACTACCTTTTGTTGATGATGTGATTCCTGTTAAAGAATTAATTAAACATATAGAAGACAAAGAACTTATCAAAAAAGCTGCTAGAATGTCTCGTTTGCAACCGAACCAAGCCGGTGTTGGTGGTGTATTAACAAAACAACAAGTTACTGACGTTCTTAAAAATGGTTCTATTAATACACCAGAATTTATGAAATCTGTTTATACTGAACATTTTGGCGAAAAATTGACAGATAAATATAGATTTATCCCAATGAAAAAAATAACAAAATTCAGAGACAATATTGATGATTATATTTCTTCTGTAGTTAAAACAGCAGAGAAAAAGAATGGTGGCATTGTAACAAAAGATATCCTTGAAAAGGTTAACAAAAAGGGATTTGCAATGTCTGCTGGCTTTAGAACAATTGCAATTGGCGTTTCTGCCCTTGCATTAGGTGTTGCAATACCAAAAGTTCAATATGCTATTACAAAAATGAGAACAGGTTCTAGTGCTGCTCCTGGTTTAAGAGAATACGAACAAAAAGAAGAGAAAAAAGCTTAATTTTACATTGATATATCCATAACATTATTTATGTAAATGATATCTACTAAAAGTTATATAAATAACTCAGTAAATTCGCCTTTCATTACATCCATTAAACCTTTATCAGTTAATTTGATTTCAGGAATTACAGATAAAGATAAAAATGCCATTGTCATGAATGGTTCATTTAAAGAGCAACCAATTAGTTTTTCACCTTGTTTGAGTTCTTCACCTTTTTGAATAACGCTTTCAGATGTTTCTTGTGACATAAGTCCAGCAATAGGAAGTTCTAATTTCGCAACAACTTCGCCATTATTTACAATTACTTTACCACCTTGAGATTTAACAAGTTCTTTGATTGCCTTTAACATATCATCATCGTTTGTACCAATAACAATCATATTGTGCGAATCGTGCGCAATTGTAGAAGCTATAGCGCCAGATTTTAACCCAAACCCTTTTACAAAACCTTTTCCAATGTTTCCACTTGCTTTATGACGTTCAATTACTAATATTTTTAATACGTCTTCTTCAATATTACTTTCTGCATAGCCGTCATTTACATTAATATTAGCTTCAACGCACTTAGTAACTAATTGCCCGTCAGTAACCTCTATAGCTTTTACCTTGTTAGATTTTGCTTCAATTTTTAAATCTTCTTTATCTAACCAGCGAATATTCACTGTACCACGCAATGATGAAAGCTGTTTTTCTTCAATATCAACAATCATTTCTCCATTTTCCGCAACAATTTCACCATTTTTGATAACCATTGAAGGTCTAAAATCTACTAAATTGTCGAATAAAAGCATATCAGCTTTATAGCTTGGTGCAATTGCACCTAAATTTTTTAAACCAAAATATTCAGCTGTATTAATACTTGCCATTTGTATTGCTTTTATTGGATTAACACCATTTTCAACAGAACGGCGAACCATCATATTAATATGTTCTTTTAAAGCAACTGGATACCTATCATCAGTTACAAATATACATTTACGTGTAGGATGTTCTTTTAAAACTGGAATTAAAGCATCTAAATCTTTTGCAGCACTACCTTCACGTATCATAATGTACATACCAAGTCTTAATTTTTCAATAGCTTCAGTTGGATTTGTACATTCATGGTCTGAAGAAACACCTGCTGCAACATAAGCACATAAATTTTTATCTGATAAATAAGGTGCATGCCCGTCTATTCTTTTATTCTTATGTAATCCTAGTTTTAGTTTAGAAATAACTTCTTTATCTTGATTTACAACTCCTGGGAAATTCATCATTTCTGCAATGCCTAAAACCCAATCACTATCTATTAATAAAGATAAATCATAAGCATTTAACTCAAAACCGGAAGTTTCATAAGGGGAAGCAGGAACACAAGAAGGTAACATCATATAAACATCAAGAGGTAAATCCTTTGAAGCCTCACGCATAAAGCTAATACCGTGTAATCCAATCACGTTAGAAATTTCGTGTGGGTCTGCAATAACAGTGGTGGTACCACTTGGAACAACCATTTTGGCAAATTCAGAAGGAAGAAGCATTGAACTTTCTATATGCACGTGTCCATCAATAAAAGAAGGTGATAAATATTTTCCAGTTCCGTCAATTTCTTTATTACCAACATAACCAGTGCCAATACCAGCAATTATACCGTCCTTTATAGCAACATCAGTTACATATATCTCTTCTGATAAAACATTAATCAGATTAACATTTTTAATAACTAAATCTGCTTTTTCAGTGCCTTTTGCTGTTTTTATAATATTTTCAATACTCATACATACCCCTTTTTATTATAGTAACACAGAATTGTAACAAAAAAGAAATAAATCTTTAATAAAACAATCAAAGAATAGCAATTTATTTTTTGTTCACTTGTTTCAACCCTTGTAAATAAGGTGTTCATTAAAGAAATTGTATATTATAATAATATGCAAGGAAAAGGAAAAATAGTATGAGAATAACTCCAATTAGTATGGCTGTAAATCGTTTAGAACCACCAACAGCTGCGAATGATTTTGTTCCTACAACAGTTAGACATAATTCCCTTTCTGATATGGACTTTAATATAATTGCTGATACAATTAGATGTCAAAATCTAAAAAATCAAATGAATGTTCGACTTATGAACTTGAGACGTAGCTTAAATAGCTGTATGGCTCAAAATTTATATAGATAATAAATACACAAATAATAAAAAAAGAACTCATTTCGAGTTCTTTTTTTTATTGCCTTTTCAAAACTCATCATTAAATACCAATTAGGTAAGTTTATTTTCCATACAGATAGTTTACATAACTTTACAATTTGTTTGATTGGATTAAAGTCAAGAACAAATTGGGTCGATAAAGTGAATATAAGTAACAAAGTAATGGAGAAAAGACAATGGGTTTAGCGGCATCACAAGCTAGATTTCTAGGTATTACGGCAAGAAAATCAAACATAGAATATGAAGGTCAACAAGTTAACCAACAACGTACAGCGTTGGCAGAAGAGGTTAATGCTTTATATAGTAAATTATTAGCATTGGATGTACCAATTGCACCTGATACTACAGAATTCTACGAAACAAACTATGATTTTTCTGTAACAAATACAAGCTCTGATGATGGTGAATATATCATCAAGAGTTACTACGAAAATGCAGACGGTACTACTTACACTGTAAATACTCAAAAAAGCTATAACAAAGAAGTAGCAGTAGGCACAGTTCTTAAAAAAGATAAGAATCCTATTACATACGATGTACCTTCTGGAACATACTCAATTTCTGGTATAGAAGATCAACCTACAGCACTAACAAAACTTAGTGAAGAAGACAGTGCAAATATGATTGCATTAATCAATGAATCATATCCAAACAAACAAGTTCAAGGCACATATTTATATTCATACAAAGATACATCAGGTGTTACACACTATATTGATTCATCTATTGTAGAAGGCGAAAGCCCAGATGAATATTCTACATATGCAAAAAGCCAAAAAGAATTTACAGAAGATATTACTTTCGAAAATGCAACTATTGGCTTCGACGAAAATAACAGAATGAATTCTATTAGTTTAGACGGAACAACTACTTTAGAAGTTGGAACGACAAGAGTGTACAATTCTGAAGGCTATGATGCAGCACTAAGAGATTACACAATGAGCAAAGATGAATATGACAAAATGGTTGCAGACTTAAACGCTCAAACAGAAACTCTTCAACAAGAAGATAAAGTTCTTGAGTTAAGACTAAACCAAATCGATACAGAACAAAACGAGTTACAAACAGAGTTAGAAGCAGTTAAATCTGTATTAGATAAAAACATTGAAAACACATTCAAGACTTTCGCATAGTCAAGAAAAAGTAGTAAAGAGTTAAGTAAACACAAATAAACACGTAAGGAATGTAAAAGGATATAAGAGAAATGGCATACAAAAACGACAGTTACTTAGTAATATCAAATAAATTCGGTGGATTAAGCGGTGACGCCAAAGCTATGTTATTTGAAACTTATGACCTATTAAGAGATATCACAGTAAGTGGTTCTGCTTCAGACGGTGCTGGGTTTGGTACTGCTGGTAGCTTCTTATGGAAGATTGCAAGTATGATTTCACCAAGTTCATTTATGTCAACAATGGGTGGTGGTACTGCATTAAACATTCCTGGTACTTCTTACTGGTCAGCAAATAACTCATTAAGTAGTACAAATTCAGCATTTGGTATTGGTTCATTATCACAATATTCTGGTTTTACTGGTGGTGCAGCATCACCTTTACAACAAGGTTTTGGTAGAATGAACGACGGATATATGACTGGTGGTGCTTCTACATTAACATCTGTATCAGAAATAGCTGGTTCAGCTGGTGTTAACGCATTAGGTTATACAGCTGGTTTAGCATCAGGCTTTGGTTTTGGTGATAGTTTCTTATTACCAGCAGCAGGTGTTGTATCTGGGTTTGGCGGTATCTTACAAGCTATGTCTCCATATTTAGATGAGTTTGGTTTAGGTACAACATTAGTTGGTAACTTATTGCAAGGTATTTCAAGTGCACCTTTAGCAGCTTACCAAAAGGTTACAAGTAGCATTTTAAATAACGCAGATACTATTTTACAAAACAAAGTAAAGAACATAGAAACAGTTTGTAAAATGTTAGATGCTCAAAACGACGTTGTTAAAAAGATGTTGAAAGATGATATGGAAGGTATGAAAGACAAAATCCAAAATATGTAGTTTTATTTTTCCTTTCCTTATACACAAGAAGAACCCTCTTAGAGGGTTCTTTTTTATGATACATATTCAAATTTATTATTTAGTTTACCTTGTGCTTCTGCTATATTTGCCTCTTCTTCTGTTGTTGGACCCTTTTGGCGTAATATTTCAGCTGCCTCATTACATTTTTTTATTAATTCTTGATTATTTGATTTTTTCATTCCCATTGCTGTTGCCATTACTTTAGGCAAATTTAATCCAAAGCCATTTGATAGTTGTGAAAAATAGAATTTTTCATAATCGCTAGGGATTCTTATTGTCCAATTATCTTTACTTGTTTTACCAGAAATATTAATTCTTTCTTCCATACCAAACATATCTGGGAGAGTGAAAAATTGTTTTGTACTAGTAAAAATTTCACCAAATTTTGCTGTTCTAAAGTCTTCTTCTCGTTTTGCTTGTTCATCTTGTTTTTTATATTCTTCAGCTTCAAAAGGTAATTTTGATGTATCTAAATTATAATCACGTTTCATGCCTGCCATATGTAAATCTGAGGTGTAGTTACAACGTGCCATATTAACTAGTGAATCATTATCATGGCAACCAACACCAACATAAAATTTATCGTCTTGATAACCTTTCTCTAAGAATTTTTTAGGTGTTTCATCATATTGTGCATAGGCTGTTGTGTATAAATGTGGGTATGTATTCAATGTCATTTCACGACTCTTCCCAGCAGACATACCAACAAGTTCAAGCATAATATTATCTGGATTTTGTTCATCAAACTTATCACCCAAAGTATCTTTTGCTGCTGCTTTCATAATATTGAAAATAGTAAAATTAATTTCTGGAAGTTTGAATTCCTCATAATTTCCATTTACAGCTTGATAAATAAAAGGAGTTACAAATTGCCAAGCAGCATCCATTCTAATTCCGTCATATCTTTTAAAGAATAGAGAATACTTGTCATACAAGAATTTACCAACTTCCCCAAGTTTAGATAAATCACCGTCTTCTGAACACTCACCCAATTTAGTATAATCTAAAGCTGGTAAACCCCAAGTTTGAATACCATTTGTTTCAGAGCAATTAGGGTCTGGACCGCCATAGTATAAATTTTCTCTAAAGCAACTTGGATTTGCCCACATTTCACTTTGAGAAAAACCTATTAAGCAATCACCATATAATTTTATATCTTTTGAGTTTAGCATTTCTCGAGATTCTTTTTGTTGTTTATCTGCAATAAACTGAATAAAGTTTTCAACTTCTATTTTTTCTGCTTGTTCTTTTTCTAATTGTGCAATCCTTTTTGTACGAATATCCACAGGATACCCTTTATCAAACAATTTTCTATCAGTTTCAGACCATTTAGAAAAATCTGTAGTTCCGTATTCAAGAGATAATACTTCATATAATGATTCTTTTTGTAGCCAAGATGAGTTATCAGACTTAAATTGTTCAAATTCTGCGTTTAGTTTTAATGCTTGTTCATCACCAGCTTCAACTTTTTCAATAAAATTATCATATGCACTTTCTAAAAATGGGTAATGCATTAATGCTCCATAATTAGCTCTATATTCATTAATAATTTTATCCCCGTCCCATTCTCTTGCAGCAAAATTAGAAATTTTTTCTTCATCTAAAATTGAGGCATACTCAGGTGTTGAAAGTTTTTTTAAATCTACAATGTGTTCGCCATAGGCATAATTTGTACCAGAATATGGAGAAGTATTTGTCTCTGATATCTTTCCTTGAGGTTGGACTTGAATAGAAGAGATACCCGTCATAGATTGAACAAAAGAAATAAATTTTTGCATAGAATCAGAAAAAGTTGTTCCAATACCTGTGTTATAGCCTTTTTCAGAAGGAACGTTAAAGTCAAATACAATCGCACTTGTATCTTGAATATTTAATTCTTTTTTTGCATCACTAATTAAAGACGAATATGCCTTTTTTTCTTCTGTTGTAAAGGCTCTACCAAAATTAGGATGACATACATTAGGATTTATACGCATAACTTACCTTATTTTCTACCCATATTTATAAAACATCTAAATATATAAATTGCTATTTTATTTATTTTTTTTACAATTTAAAATCAACTAAGTATAATGTAGAATATGATGAAAATAGTAAAGTATATAGCTTTTATAATTACCTCTGTAATCATTATGTTTACGACTTTTGAAGTTGGTAATATTGATACTTCTTTTGAACCAAATGCTATTCAAAAGAAAATGA
This sequence comes from Candidatus Gastranaerophilales bacterium, assembly GCA_017467305.1. Lineage (GTDB taxonomy): Bacteria > Cyanobacteriota > Vampirovibrionia > Gastranaerophilales > Gastranaerophilaceae > Avigastranaerophilus. The sequence continues at coordinate 53,626 of JAFTSM010000068.1, read as the reverse complement.
CAGAAAAAGACTACGTAAACAAATATTGTACTGGAATTATTGAATATACTCTACCAGATAAAACTAGAATTGACTGTCTTACAGAAGAATATGCAATAGAATTTGATTATGCTAAAAAATGGGCAGAAAGTATTGGACAATCCTTATATTATGCAAAGAAAACTGGGAAAAAACCAGCTGTAGCAATAATTACATCCGGCGAAAAAGATTTAAAATATATAAATAGAATTAGAGAAGTTGATGAAAATATAACAATTTTTGAAATTCCATTAAATGAGCTTGCAAACAATAATAAAATAAATAAAGGTTACACTTTGTAATTAAAGTAGCAAAAAAAATTATTTCAAGTTTTCATACTTACAAAGGAATGGAGTTTCTATGAAAATTGGAAATATATCAAACAATACTAGCTTTGGGAAAATTTACGCAGTAGTAGGCGACAAAAAGAATATGTCAAAACTGCGTATCTTTGTTGCTGATGAAAAGAAAACTTCAAATAATCCAGCAATGGTTTATAACTTAACAAATCACCCTAGTATCCCAACATCTATTGCAAACAAATTAGAAGATAAACAACAATTATGTGTTGTTGTTACAGGAGAAGAAAGTCTTAAATCAACAAATAATCTTGTAGGCAAAGAACTTTCATCATTCCTTCTTACTTCTGCTGATAAGTTTATTAAACTAAGCTCAAACATAAAAAGAGATGCAGTAGAAATCTTACAATCTATAAAACATAATAAATAAAAATAGGTGTATATTTAAACCTATTTCATTTTTTCTTTTAACATTGGAATATATTTTTTAATTGGTTCATCTATATCTACAGAATACAAATCTGGAGAATATTCCAATACTTTAGCGCCAGTATTTCCGTCTGCTTTTCCCTTATTAATTCTCGAAACATGTTCTTCATAAGATTTTGTATAATAATGATTTACCCTTATTTTATTATGCGAAGGTTTTGTATATGGTCCGTGCATTGGTTTACCTTCAGAATTCACTATTTTTGAACCAATTACGTGCAGCGCATAATGTGGATTATAAACTTTTAGAATACTTCTTGGATTAACTATAGATTTTACAGTTTCACTAGAAACTGAACTATATTCACACTTTGGATATAATTCGGTCAATAATCCTTCTTGTTTTTCTTTATGACCATTAAATCCATGTATCAACCAGCTCATACCAATAGCCGCTATTTTTCTTCTGCTTTTTGATTGTAAGTCGTTAATAAAATCCAAAATAGAATTATGTTCAACTGGAACTATAAATTCATCTAAATCTACAATTGCCATATATTTTGTATTATATCTATTAACACTAATAGAATCGTTATAGGCAGCAAATTGCATTTTTTCTCCAGGGAAATATTTATAGATAACCTCACCTTTTTCAATATATGGTTGAAGAACTTCTTTTATATTATCTGTACTTTCATTGTCATAAATATAGAAACGTTCAACACCAACTAACTTATGAAATTCTAACCATTCTTTAATATATGTAGCTTCATTCCTTATAATCGCTGTAATTGAGAGATTTACTTCAAATTCTTTTTCTTTCTTAAAATTAAATAAAAGAACATCTAGCAGCGTCCCCCCCCCGAGGTTTTTAACATTTCTATTGAGTACTTTATATTGTGACGAAGCAATTTTACCTTAGAAGCTATTTCTTCAATCAAATTACGTTTGTACCTATACTTACTTTTCTTTGCCATTTTAAATATCCATTTCTATAAATTTATTTAACTTAGATGAGAATGAATATACAATACAAATACTATCATAAAATTCTATTTTTATAGCATTACTGTAATCTGTTCTTAAATATTTTTTGTTTGCGATATTTATTGTTTCAAGTGTTTGTTTATTCGGATGATTATAAACATTTTTACCTGTTGAAATAATAAATAGTTCAGTGTTTTTAGCCATTTCTTCATTAACAGTATCTTTAGCGCCGTGATGACCTGATTTCATTACAATTACATTTGTTCTATATTCTTTTGGAATAGTCTTATATGTTTCAATGTCACCATCACCCATAAATAAAAGATTTTGATTTTTATATTTGCAATGAACAACTAGTGACTTTTGATTTTCTGATTTAATTTGGTTACCAATTGGTTGAATAATAGTAACTATAAAATTATCTTTGTTATATATTTCTATAATATTTTCTGGTTTAATTATTGGTACATTATTTTCTTTAACATATTTTATAATTTTTTCCGAAAGTTGAGTATCTTCATAAATATCTGTGATGTAGAGTTTTTCAACATTTAAATTTTTCAAAATATCTATAGTTCCACCAGAGTGGTCAGAATCAAAGTGGGTGACAATTAGAGATTTTAATTTTTTAATACCTTTATCTTTAAAGTATTTAAGCATAATATATTCCGCTTGAGTTGCAGAATTTAAATAACCAACTTTGCCTGTATCAATCATAAAATAATCATTTGCTGGAGATTTTAAAAGTATAGAATCAGCATTTCCTACAGAAAAGAATAGTACCTCTGGCGTTTTATTTTTTATAGGAATAAATGTCAAAACTAATAACACAAATGATATTACAACAGATAATTTTAATTTTTTAGAATTTACTTTTTCTCTTAAAATACAAATTATAGAAATGACAATTGCAAAATACAAAATAACTTGTACTAACATTGGTTTTTGAACATATGTTATTGAGTGTGGTAAACAAGAGAAGAAGTCTGCAACTTTTACTATATAAACTAATAATGGATTTAAAATAATATCTGCAAAATAACAAACTTGATGAGAAATAGGCTTAATTAAAGCAATAATTGAACTTATAAAACCAACAAAAGAAACTATACTCAAAACTGGAATAATTGCAATATTTGCAAGAACTGAATAAACAGTAAAAGTATTAAAATAAAACATTTGTAATGGTGCAGCAAATAATTGTGCAACTAATGGTATACAACAAGCGCCTAACACATAATTGATTGGCTTGAATTTAAATTCAAAAACCAACAATGGTGCAGTTAAAATCAAAGAAAAAGTTACTATAAATGAGAGTTGAAAACCGATATCAAACAACATTAAAGGATTTATTAACAACATTAAAAACGCAACTAAAAACAACAACGATATTGTAGAAGCTTCCCTATCAATAAGTTTACCAACTAAAACTAAGGTTAACATTAATGTTGCACGTATAATTGGAGGACCAAAACCAGTCATACAAGTATAAAATAATATTAATAAAATACCTGTTATTATTGAAAAACGATAGTTCAACTTTAATGAGCGAGCAAAAAAGAACCAGATACCAAAAATCAAAGTAACATTCATACCAGAAGCGGCTAATATATGGAATATTCCGGAATTTATAAATGTTTCCTTCGTGGACTCATCTGGGTTTACAGCATCATCACCAAAGATAATTCCTCCTAATATTTCTAACATTGGTGATTTTATATTTTTAGCGTGAATTTCAATAATATTGTTTCTCGTATCATTTAATTTACGTAAAAAGCTATCAAAAATGTCAGTATCTTTACTTATTATTTCCCAATCATTTTGTGAATATATTAAGGAAAAAGTCTTTTTATTTTGTAGATACTTTGCATAATCAAATTGAGAAGGATTTTGTGCATTTTGTGGAAGCTTTACTTTTCCATTTATTCTTAAAGTATCACCTATTTTAATTTTTTTAAAATTCTCATCACTATCATTTATTGTTACAAGTGTTTTGGCTTCTATCTCGGTTTTTTCTACAGTATTTGTTTCTACAGCTGAAACTTTTGCATAAAATTTAGTTTTATCTTTATGGCTATTTGTTGGAATTGTAAGCACTTTAGCAGTGACTGTTGCATATTCGTCTGCAAAAGAAACTAAATCATCATCATATTTTAAATTAAGATTAGAATTTAAAATACCAATAAAAAATATAGAGATGAAAACAAAAAACAATTTTAGTGAAAATAATTTTTTGTGTATAAGAAAATATAATAACGTTGCTACAACAACAAAGGAAAATAAAGCAACATAATTACTAAAAAACGCAATTATTCCTATAATATACAAGCTAGAAAATAATATAACTTTTGCTTGTTTATTCACACAATGTCTCCCTTAAAATTAAGACTCTTACTAATTGTAAGAGTCTTAATTTATTATATCATTGTTTTTCTTATTTGATTTTTTGAACGTTCAATTTCTTTAATTCTTTTTTCAATCGTTTTAATTTGCTTATCAAGAACTCTTCTTTGTTCTTTTATAAGTTTGTATTGTGTATCAATTTCTTGATATTTTGCTTTATATTCTAAAAGCTCATTTCTAATATTTACTTGAGCAGTATCAAGTTCAAACAATGCATTGTTAAAGCTACTAGATTGTTCTGATACAACATTTTGAGCATAAGACTGTGATGCTTTTGTGCTAGACTGTATATTAGAGTTAGATGGAAGGGTTCTAGTTTTTTCAACTGTTGCTTGGTATTCCGTTGGGTCAAAAACCATACCTTCAGCAAAAGCAACTCCACCAAATAAAACCATTACTATTGATAATATTAAAAAGTTCTTTTTCATACTATATTCCTTATTCATATATCTATTAATATTAAAGCACTTTTTAGTACCATTCTTCAATCATTCAAACAATTGATAATTTAATTCAATAGTTTTAAAATTAAGCTATGCAAGACTTTATCAAGAACTTGAAATATGAATATTCAGAGAAAATATCTGCACTTTTAAAAAAACGTGTATCCTTTGCTATTAGTGGAATTACAAACTGTTCTAAACTTATAGTTCTTGCACAATTGCTTTTAAAAAATAATAAAAAACTTGTTTTTGTAGTAGAAACAGAACAAAGTGCTTTAAAATTCCAAAATGACTTAAAAAATCTTTTTCAAAAAGAAGCTGTTATTTTCCCCTATCAAGATGGTTCAATTTATGATACTAATTCTAAAAACTTATACAAATATGCAAAGCAAATTGAAATTTTAAATAATCAAGGAAATGCAGAAATTATAATTATTCCACAAAAAGCTTTATTTGAAAAATTTCCGGATAATGACTTTTTTGAACAAAATAATATCAAAATAAAAGTGGATGAAGATATTGATGTTGAAAAATTGTCTTTGCAACTTATAAAGCTAGGCTACAAAAGAAAAACACTTGTAGCAGATATCGGCGAATTTAGTGTTCGTGGGGATATTATTGATATTTACCCATTAAATGATAACCCGTACAGAATTGAACTTTGGGGTGATACAGTTACTGATATTAGAATTTTTGACTCTTCTAACCAAAGAAGTATTACAAAACAAAAAGAAGCAATAATTCAACCTATTTATAAGTTTATTCTTAACGAGAAATCTTATAAAAAAATTGAAAAATTAATTGATAAGCAAGAAGAAAATCAACTTGAACTCTTAGAACAAATTAAAGAAGAAAACTATTTTGAGGGCATTGAACACTATGAAACAATTTTTAATAACGATTTAACAATATTGCCTCATTTACTTTCAAAAGATTTTGTATTTGTTTTTGACGACTATACACAATTTAAATCTCGATATGAACAAACGGATGATAACCTTCAAAAACAATATGAAGAAAATATTAAAACAAAATTATCACTTCCTTTAGAAAAGAAAAATCATTTTTCTTTAAAAGAATTTTTGACAACTACAAGTTCATTTCAAAAAATTTATTTTGATAACTTTTTATCAGAAGAATTTGACATAAATGTTGAACTTCAAACAGAATTAATTCCATATTTTGCTTCTGGTTTAGATGAATTAGCAATATTTATTTTAGAAAAACTAAAACAAAAATATAAAGTAATTATTGCAACAGACTACAAAAATAGAATTGAAGAAATTTTAAAAGAATATGAAATCCCCTATGGGGGTAAAAATACAGTAGAAATCACAGATAACATTGTTTTATCTGGTAGCATTATTGAAGACTGTAAACTTGTAATTCTTACAGATAAAGAATTTTTCAATAAGCGTTCTAAGGATATTACAGCAACTAGATACAACTACCGTAGGGAAAATTTAGATTTTATTGAAACCTTAAATGATATTAAAGAGGGTGACTATATTGTACATATGGTGCATGGTATAGGTATCTTTAACGGTTTATCAAAACAAATAATAGATAACGAGGAAAAGGATTATTTGACTTTAGAGTACGCACGTGGTGATAAGTTACATATTCCAGCAGAACAAATAAATATGCTTTGCCGATATCGTGGTTCTGGCAATGTTTTACCACCATTATCTAAAATGGGTGGTAATGATTGGAACAATACAAAATCAAAAGTAAAAAAAGCTGTTGAAGACGTAGCTAATGACTTAATTAATCTTTATGCACTACGCAAACTATCACAAGGCTTTGCCTTTGACCCAGATACTATTTGGCAATATGAAATGGAGGATTCTTTTGGCTATACAGAAACTCCAGACCAAATGAAAGCTATAGCGCAAACAAAAGAAGATATGGAATCTGATAAACCAATGGATAGACTTATTTGTGGCGACGTTGGTTTTGGTAAAACAGAAGTCGCAATAAGGGCTATTTTTAAAGCTATTATGTCATCAAAACAAGCTGCAATAGTAGTTCCTACAACAATTCTTGCAATGCAGCATTATCAAACAATTTCAGAACGTTTTAAACCATATCCAGTTAAAGTAGAACTTCTTTCACGCTTTAAAAGTGCAAAAGAACAAAAAGAAGTTATCAAAAAACTAATTTTAGGCGAAGTCGATGTTGTTGTTGGTACTCATAGACTACTTCAAGATGATATCCAGTTTAAAGATTTAGGCTTGCTTGTAATTGATGAAGAACATAAGTTTGGTGTAACTCACAAAGAAAAACTTAAACGATTAAAGAAAAATATTGATATTCTTACAATGTCAGCAACACCAATCCCAAGAACTCTTTATATGTCATTATCTGGTATAAAAGATATGAGTATTATCAATACTCCACCAACAAATAGACTTCCAGTTAAAACTTTTGTTTCAGAGTTCAAAGAACAAACAATTAAAAATGCTATCAACTATGAAATAGAACGTGAAGGTCAAGTTTTCTATTTGTATAACAGAGTTGAAAGTATTTATGAATTTGCAGAACAATTAAAAAAATTATTACCTAATATCCGCCTTGCAGTCGCTCATGGTCAAATGGATAAAAACGCACTAGAGCGCATAATGACAGACTTTTTAAATAAAGAATATGACGTGCTACTTTGTACAACAATCATTGAAGCTGGTTTAGATATCCCTAACGCAAACACAATGATTATTCACGACGCTGATAAATTTGGTTTAGCACAACTATATCAGATAAGAGGACGTGTTGGCAGAACAGATAGACAAGCTTTTTGTTATTGCTTATATAAACAATCTAAAACATTAACTGCAGATGCCATTAAGCGTTTAAAATATATCAAAGAATTTACAACACTTGGTAGTGGCTATCAAATTGCAATGAGAGATATTGAAATACGTGGTGTTGGTAATGTTCTTGGAACCAAACAACACGGCCAAATGATTAACGTTGGTTTTGACACATATTGCCAACTGTTAGAAGAAGCTGTTGTTGAAATTCAAGACGGAAAACGAGTTGAAAATAAACCAGCCATTGTTGATATAAATGTAACTGCATTTATTCCAGATGAATGGGTTGGTTCAAAAGAACAAAAAATGATTGAATATAAACGCCTAGCAGATGTTAAATCAGAATCGGAATTAGAAATAATAAAATCAGAGTGGAAAGATAGATTTTCGAAAATGTCTGAACCAGTAGAAAACCTAATAAAATTAGTACATTTAAGACTACTTGCAACCAAAGCTGGTATCACATTGATAAGAGAAGCAGATTCGACAATAAGAATTTATACAAACCTATCTAAAGGTGAATGGAATATAATTACAGCCAAAGCAGATAAAAATATTACAAAATATATTAAATACACAGTAGCCCCAAATGGTTGCATAGAGGGCAATAGCATTTTGTTGCTTAACAGAAGTTATTTTAATTTCGAAGAATTGTTTAACATGTTGGCTAATTTATTTTATCATATAGTAAAGATAGGATATGATTACAATCCAAATTAGAACGGTTAGTTAATCAAGGAGAAATATATGAACAAACTAAAAGTAGCGGTATTTGCACTTCTTGCAATGTTCGTTTTTACAGGCTGCTCACTAAAGAAAAGTGATAATGATTTAATTAAAATAAACAACACAGTTATCACTAAAAAAGAATTTGATAAAGCTTATGAATCAGTTACATCAAACAATATGTTTGCACAAATGGGAATTGATTTAAAAGAAGATACAGATAATATTTTTGCATTAATGATGAGAGAAAAAGTTGTATCTGAACTTATTGTTAAAGCACTTTTAAATGAAGAAATAGAAAAAAGTAAAATCATTGTAACTAAAGAAGAAAAGGCAAAAGCAGAAAAAGAAGTTATTGATAGATTTGGTTCAAAAGAACAATTTGAGCAAATTTTAAAAATGAATGGTATTACATTCGATAAATTCAAAAAAGATATTGAAGAAGAAGTAAAATTGAAAAAATTTGTAGAATCTATCTCTATGGTATCTGTTGGCGAAAGTGAAGCAAAAAAATATTATGATACAAATTTAGATAAATTCAAATATCCCAAAAGAGTTAGAGCATCTCATATTTTAATAGCTTCAAATCCAATGCAAATTCAAATGCAATTAAAAGCAGATAAAAAAGATATAACTCCAGAAGAATTAGAAAAGAAAACTAATGAAATAATGGCAGATAACCTAAAGAAAGCAGAAGATATTCTTAAAAAGGTTAAAAATGCCCCAACTACATTTGCAAAAGTTGCAAAAGAACACTCACAAGATACAGCAAGTGCTATACGTGGCGGTGATTTAGGTTTCTTTGCTAAAGAAGAAATGGTTGAACCATTCGCAAATAAAGCATTTGAAATGTCACCAAATACTATAAGCGAAGTTGTTCAAACTCCTTATGGTTACCACATTATTATGGTTACAGATAGAAATGAAGCTGGTATTCTTTCTTTTGAACAAAGTAAAAAAGATATCATTAGCTATTTAGAAAGCCAAGATAAAGTTGATATCTTAAAAAATAAAATTGAAGCTTTAAGAAAAGAAGCAAAAATTGAATACTATGATGAAAACTACAACCCAGAAGTTATTCAAAAGAAAATAAAAGAAGCTGCAAAAGAAAATCCACAACTAAAACAAAACTTTTCTGAGCAAGCTCCTCAACAATAATTTAAATTAACAAAACGGGGCAAACGCCCCGTTTTTTAAGGAGAAAATAAAAATGTTAATAAAAAGAACTGAACTTGATAATTTATTAAAAAAATTAAGAGAAGAAGGTAAAACAATCGTTACGACAAATGGTTGCTTTGATATATTACACGTAGGACACGTAAGGTATTTAGAAAAAACTAAAAGTTTTGCAGATGTTTTAATCGTCGCATTAAACTCTGATAAATCAGTAAAAAGTATAAAAGGTGATAACAGACCAATCAACAACGAAAATGATAGAGCAGAGGTATTAAGTGGATTAAGAAGTGTTGATTATGTTGTTCTTTTTGATGAAGATTCACCAATAAATTTGTTGTTACAAATAAAGCCAGATGTTTACACAAAAGGAGCGGATTACACTGTAGAAACTCTACCAGAAGCAAAGCCAATAATGGAAGCAGGCGGAAGAATAGAGTTCATTTCTTTTGTAGAGGGTAAATCAACTACTTCAATTATTGAAAAGATGAGAAAATAAATTTGAAATTTTTCCTTGAAGGTATTACAATATATAGGCAATAAACTAGTAGAATGAGGGATATAGATATAATGGCAGAATATTCATTAGAAGAAATTTCGGGAATTATTGGTGGTATTTTAACTAAAGTTGAAGATGTTAAAATTTCTAGAATTGGACCACCATTGTTAGCTGATGAAAATACATTAGCACTTGCTTTAAATGAAGATGAAATTGAAAACTTAGCAAAAACAAAGGCAAAAGCAGCGCTTGTTCCAATAGGTGTTTCTTTTGAAACAATTTCTACAATCGAATCAGAACGCCCACGTTTGGCTATGATGAAATTATTACATTTATTCTATATGCCACCAGAATCTACAGTAGGTGTTCATCCTACAGCGGTAGTTCACCCTACAGCAAAATTGGGTGAGAATGTTTCTATTGGACCAAATGTTGTTATTTCAAGGAATGCTTCAATTGGTAAAAATTCTAAAATTCTAGCTAATACTTATGTCGGAAGAAGTGTACAAGTAGGAGAAAACTGTTTATTCCACCCAGGTTGTAATATAGGAGATAACGCAATTATTGGGAACAGAGTAGTTTTACAACACTCTGTAAGTATAGCAGCAGACGGTTTCAGCTTTGTTACAGAAAATCCTAACAATGTTGAAAATGCAAAAGAAGAAGGTAAATGTAAACAAGATAATACAGACCAAAAAATCTTCAAAATTCCTTCAATTGGTTCAGTAGTTATTGGGGATGATGTTGAAATAGGTGCTAATACTTGTATAGATAAAGGTACAATCGAAAATACAGTAATTGGTGAACAAACAAAAATCGATAACCTTGTTCAAATTGGTCACAATTGTAAAATCGGTAAAGGATGTATGATTGTTTCTCAAGTTGGTATTGCTGGTAGCTGTGTGATTGGTGATAGAGTTGTAATTGCTGGTCAAGTTGGTATGGCTGACCATATTGAAATTGGAAATGACTCTATTGTAATGGCAAAAGCTGGTATAACAAGAAGCTTCCCAGAAAAATCTATTTTAATCGGTGCACCTGCAGTTCCTAGAAAAGACTTTATTAAACAATTAAAAACAATGAAAAAAGCTGAAGAATTGATTGAAAAATTCAAAAAATACGAAATCTTTTTGAAAGGTTTAATCAGTGATGATGAAAAAGTAGACACTACAGCAAATAAGGATGAAAATTCAATTCAAAACAACAATGTAACTGCTCACCAATGTAACGAAGAAAAAAATGACGCAAATAATTATGAAATCAACTATGAAATCAACACAACCAATAACAATTAATAAAGAAGTAACTTTAAAATCAGTAGCATTAATGACTGGTGTAGAATGTGAGGCTAGAGTTTGTCCTTCAACTGAAAAAGGCTTACGTTTTCACTTTATGGGTAAAACTATTGAAGCGAAAATAGATAATGTTGTTTCAACAGAACACTGTACAGTAATTGGTAATACTGAAATAAAAGTAATGCTTATTGAACATTTTATGGCCGCTTGTGCAATATGCAAGATAGACTCATTAGATGTATACTTATCTCACTTTGAATTGCCAATATTAGGTGGTGGTTCAGAAGAATGGATTGAGGCATTTACACAAGCAGGTATTACGAATGCAGATACAAAAACATATAAAGTAACAGAACCAGTATATTATTTAAACGGTAAAACCCACGTAGTTGTAATACCCTCAGATAATTTAAATGTTACTTATGGTGTTAATTTTAAACATAAAGACCTTAAAAATCGTTGGGTAAGTTTAGATATAAATAATATAAAAGAAGTAACAGAAGCAAGAACGTTTGGTTATTTAAACGAACTAGAAATGCTCCAAAAAGCTGGCTATGCGAGAGGTGCAAGTTTGGAAAATACTGTAGGTCTAACAGATGAAGGATATACAGTAGAGTTAAAATCAGAATTTGAACCTGCAAAGCATAAAATACTAGATTTAATTGGTGATTTTTATTTAGCTGGATTTAATATTCTAAATGCGAAAGCAGAGATTATAGTAAAAGAGGCGGGTCATACTGTTCATACAATAGTGGCAAAAGAGTTAAGAGATAAATATATATCGGAGGAATAATGACAGAAGAAAATTTAACACAAGATGAAGTTATAACACTTGATATAAACCAAATTATGCAAATAATTCCACATAGATACCCATTCATTTTAGTTGATAGAGTAACAGAATGTGTATTAGGAAAATATTGTAAAGGTTATAAAAATCTTACAATTAATGAAGAATTTTTCTGTGGACATTTTCCAGGAAATCCAGTTATGCCAGGAGTATTACAATTAGAAGCATTGGCACAGATGTCAGCAGGTGCTTTAGCACCACTTCCACAATATAGAAATAAATTATTTGTATATGCTGGTGTTGATGGCGTAAGATTTAGAAGACAAGTTATTCCTGGTGATAGATTTGATATGGAAACTGAAGTCGTAAAAATAAAAGGACCTATCGTTAAAGTTCACGCAAAAGGTTCTGTTGACGGACACGTAGCTGTTGAAGCAGATTTAATGTTTTCAGTAATCGATACAAATAAATAGTTAGCTTAGGAGATATAAATTATGGCAATTCACAAAACAGCAATAATTGCAGATGACGCAATAATCCCAGCAAGTTGTGAAATAGGCCCAAACGTTGTAATTGGTGCGGGTGTTGTACTTGGTGAGAATGTAAAAATAATGGCAAATGCTTACTTAGAATATTGTGAAGTAGGTGACGGAACTTTAATTTCACCTTTTGCAAGTTTAGGTACTGCACCTCAAGATTTAAGCTATAAAGGACAAAAAACAAAATCTGTAATTGGTAAGAATTGTATTATAAAAGAATACGTAACTATCAACCGTGGAGCTGGAGAAGAAGGCTCAATAACAAAAGTTGGTGATAAATGCTTATTTATGGCTTCTTCTCACGTAGCACATAACTGTGTTGTTGGTGATGAAGCAATTTTTGCGAACCTTGCAACTATTGGCGGACATGTTCAAGTTGGTAAAGGTGCTTTCTTAGGTGGTATGAGCGTATATCACCAAAATATCAGAATTGGTGAATACGTAATTGTATCTGGTTTTGCAGGTGCAAGAATGGATATCCCACCATTCGCTAAAGCTGGAGGCTACCCTGCTACACTTTATGGTGCAAACGTTGTTGGTTTAAAACGTCGTGGTTTTTCTAAAGAAGAATTAGCAAATTTAAGAACCGCTTATAAATTAATAGAATCAAAAAAAATGACACTAACAAATGTTGCAAATGTGCTTGAAAAAGATTTTCCAAACGACAAAAATATTGTCCGTTTAGTAGAATTTATAAGAACAACTAAACGTGGAATATATTTAGGAAAATCATATAGTTCAACAAATAATGAGGAATAGTAAATGAATAAACTTTGGGAAAAATACGCAAAAGTTCTTGTTGATTATTCAGTAAAAGTAAAAGCTGGAGAGTTGACTATAATAAGAACTGATTCATACTTATCACAACCACTTGTAAAAGAAATCTATAAGCAAGTTCTTTTAAAGGGGGCTCATCCTATTGTTAGAATGGGGGTTGAGGGTTTGAATGAAGTTTATATCAAGAATGCAACAGATGAACAGCTTGAATATATTGACCCAATGACAGAGTTAGAATATGAAAAAGCTCAAAACCTAATTTCTATTGGAGCACCATTAAACTTGAAAAACATGGCTAGATTTGATTCTAAAAAATTAGCAAAACGTTCAAGTGTAATGCGTTCATTATCAGAAAAAATGCTATCACGTGCAGCAAAGGGTGAATTAAACTGGGTTATCGCAGATTTCCCTACTAACGCACTTGCGCAAGAAGCTAATATGTCTTTAGAAGATTACACAGAATTTTTAATTAAATCTTGTTATCTTCACGAAGAAAATCCAGTACAAAAATGGATTGAAATTGGTGAAATGCAACAAAAAATAGCTGATATTTTAAATACAAAATCTAAAATAAGAATTGTAGGTGAAAAGACAGATATTACCTTTAATGTTGCTGGTAGAACTTGGAAAAGCTGCGCTGGCGAATGTAACTTCCCAGACGGCGAAGTTTATACATCACCAGTTGAAGATAGTGCAAATGGTCAAATATATTTTGACTTCCCGCAATTATATAGAGGCAATGAAGCACAAAAAGTTCTATTAACTTTAGAAAACGGTAAAGTTATTGATGCAAAAGCAGAAAAAGGCGAAGAATTTCTAAATAATATGCTTGATATGGATGGTGGTGCTAGATTTGTTGGTGAAATTGCTATCGGTACAAATGATATGATTCAAGACGTAACTGGCAATATCTTGTTTGATGAAAAAATAGGTGGTTCAATCCATATGGCAGTAGGTGCATCATACCCAGAAACTGGTGGAAAGAATGTTTCTGGCTTGCATTGGGATTTGATTAAAAATATGAAAAATGGTGGTCAAATCTATGCAGATGATGAACTAATTTATGAAAATGGAAAGTTCTTAATCGGCTAAAATCAAATAATAAATAGCTAAAAAGAGAGAATTAATATTCTCTCTTTTTTATTTTGTAAATATTTCTTTACAAAAAATGACTTTAAACTAAAGTTCATTAAAAAGAGTGACGATAGTATGTGTGTAACAAACAATTGGAGGACCCAAGATGGAAAATATCGGAAAAATTAACGGCTACAATGTTTCAACAAACTACAGATGGCAACAAGAAGAAAAAGAAGGTTTAAGTAAAGAGGCTAAAACTGAAAATAAAGCCGCAGAAAAAGCAGAACAACAAGTTTCTGAAAAAGAAGTATTTAACTATATTGGTGGATACAATGCTGCATTTATAAAACCAGCAGAAAATAAATCTGTTAATGAATTGCTTGCTAAATATATCACACCAGAATCTGAAGCTAGAATAACAAGCTTTGTAAAAGGTTTAGAAGCAGATTATGAAAATGCCTTTGCAACAACTACAAGTGAATTTCCAGAAATTTCACAAAAAGCAGCTGGGGAAATTGCACTTGCATACATAAATGCTTCATACAAATAGAATTCCCCAATCCTAATTATTGTTTGTTATTTTCACAGACCGCTCTTTCTTATGCGGTCTTTCTTTTTTATAAATAAATTTTAATTAGTTTTTCCAAAATATTTCAAACAAATCTTTCATTTCTTTGTAATAACCAGATTGGAGAAGTTCATTAAATCTTTTAGTTGTTATTGGTGCTACAGTTGATATGGTCTCTGGTGTTGTAAAATAACCTTGTACAAAACGAGCAAAAAGCTCTGTTGGCTTTTCATAGTATTTGTTCATTTTGTTTATTCTTCTACTAATTTTTGCTTGTTTACGTTGCATAGAGCAAAGTCTTATATAAACTTGAAAAGCGTATGGCATATCTGGGAAATCAGTTTCAATATTTTTTACAGTAAGAACTCTTTCTTTTTTAAAGAAAAAGCCATGCATTAATCTTATTGCATCGTATTTAACTAAATATTTAGCATCAGAATCTTTTATATATTTTTCAAACTCTGCAAACTTTTTAGAACGTTGGAAGTTTGGGAAATCTCTTTTTATTGCATTTTGCATACTTTTTATTGTGTCAGAGGTTTCTTCTTTTGCTTTTGTAAAAATTTCTAATCTTTTATTTTTATCAATGAGATTTGTTATTTTTAAAAGTTCTTCTTTTATTTCAACAGCATCGGAAGTTTTAAAAAGAGTCTCAATAGAACCACCATTACGATTAAAATCTTTATCAATTTGGTAATGAATATGGTGTGCAAACTCATGTACAAGAACTTCAATAGCTTTTTGTTCATCCAAACCACGAGAAACATCAATTCTATTGCGTTGATATAAGCCTTGATTTCCTCGAGCTTTAGTATTTGTTTTAACTTCTATATCAAGGGATTTTAAAAATTCTACGAGATTCTTTTTTGTCAAAGGTTTTGACTTATCGTAGCTCATTTTAACAACGTATTCTGGTTCTTTTTCTTTTTTTATAAAATTAAAAATAATTGGACTCCTTTTTATTGATTATACAATACATTTAAGTTAATCTATAACATTATTTATGTAAAAACAACAAAAAGCCCTTATGAGATAAGGACGCCGATTTTATTATATGAAAAGAAGAACTAATTTGCCTTAGGTGGGTCATTTGGCTTTATTATGTTAGCAATTTTATTTAAAGCAACATTTGCTAATGCACCAAGTGTTGAATACAACGCTAACCAGCCAGCGTACTGCAAAGCATATTTGCCTTTACCGCCACATTTCGCTACAACCTTTTGCATTTCAGTTGGCTGTTTCACCCAAGAAACAGCTGTTGATGTTCCAAGAACCGCAGATGTGAACAAAGCACCCTTTGCTGCTGATTTTGCAACTGTTTGTTTTTTAGGTTGTACATTATTCTTTCCAGAAAAAGAAACATTCATTATTTATGTCCTTGTTTTAGTCGTACATTCTTAACATCCCTAAATTTTTAATTTTGTTATTTAAATTATCTATCTTTACATTTTTTTATATTTTGAAACAATAATATTTCTCATATCTAATACATTACAAGCTTGAATATCAAACCATTGAATATCTTTATTTGCATTAAACCAACTAATTTGGCGTTTTGCATATCGCCTTGTATTTTGTTTTAATAAATCAATTGCTGTTTCAAATTCTGTAACCCCTTTAAATAATGGATATAGTTCTTGATAACCTATTGTTCCTAATAAAATTTTATTTTCACCATATTTATTAAATAAATCAGAAGCTTCCTTTAATAAACCTTGTTCCAACATTATGTCTACGCGTTTATTTATTCTGTTATATAAAAAATCTCTATTTCCAGAATTTAATCCAAACCATAAAACATCATATTCTGACTCTTTTTTCTTTTGAGCTTTACTCATTGGAATACCAAGCGTTTTACAAACTTCTAAAGCTCTAATTATTTTTACCTTATTATTAAAATGGATTTTTTGAGCAATATCGTAATCAAGTTCTAAAAGTTGGTTATACAATTCTTCACTTGATAATTTTTCTAATTTATCCCGCAATTCTTGATTTGGGGCAACTCTAGGTAAGTCAAAATCTTGAAGAAGTACTCTAAAATACAGACCAGTACCACCAGCTAAGATTGGTGTTTTGCCTCTTTCTACTATTTCCTTTATTTTTTCTTTTGCGTTATCGCAGAAATCAGCAACAGTATATTCTTGATTTACATCAACAATATCCATTAAATGATGAGGAATTCCTTCACGTTCTTCAATTGTAGGCTTTGCACTACCAATATCAAGCTCTTTGTATATCTGTCTTGAATCAACAGACATAATCTCACCACTGAGTTCTTTTGCAACCTCAATCGCTAATTTCGTTTTTCCCGATGCACTCGGACCCACAATTGCTATTATTTTTTGCTTTTTCATAGTAAAAACAGAATACCAAAAGAACACAGTAATTTAAATATGCTGTAAATAATATAATTAATATTACTAAAGAAAATGAGTTTGTTCCTAATAATAGCGATAAAAAATTAAGTCCTAAGTATAAAATAAATATAAATAAAATTATGCCTAAAGAGCTGAATAAGTTTTTAAAAAAGAATTTAATTGCAGTCCAAATAGCTTTTATAAAATTATCTTTTTCAAAATTTAAAACCGAAAAATACAACAATACAAAAAAGTTGATAATTAACAACACAATATTTGAAACAAACATCCAAGCTACAAAAACTAATTTATCATTAACTGAAATGTTTTTCATAAAATTAAGAATTTCTGCTTGAGAAGTTGCCTTTGCTAACTTAGGTATTTCATATATTAGTTTTGGCTCACCAATACTTAATGTTAAAAGTTTTGAAACAAAGTAGATAACAGCAACAGAAGAAAGAAATATAACGAAATAAGCACCTAGTGTTTTGAAGAAGTTTTCACCAATTCCTTCAAAAAAAGTTTTTAAACCAGATACCGCTTTGTGTGCTATTTCTTCTTGCGTATCATCTTCATTGTAAGAATGAACACCATATTTATTAATATGTAGCCACCCAGCTGTAAAAGCAATAGTTAAAAGGAGCATAGAAAGCAACAAGCAAACACGTCCAGCAATAAAAACATTTTTATTTATAAAAAATGTTGTAACCATCATAAATATCAATAAACATAACAATAACGGCTGAATAAATACTAGGTTATTTTTTAATATTTTGGCTGATTTTCTAATTAAATTTAACATTCTTGAATTATAACACATTTAAAAAAATTGAATACTACTGTATAGATTAGTAATGAAAAGTAATAATTTAGTAAGAAATTAATATGTTTTTGGTAGAATGTAAGAAGTGTAGAGAAAATGGATTGGGGTAATGAAAGAGAGAATCACACTATTATCCATACTAACCGCATTGATAGTATCGTTGTATATTTTTCAAAACCACATGAATACACCATGTGCGATTTATACAATATTAGGGTTTATGACTCTTTATTCTGCTTATATGCAAATTGCATTTAAACATAGAGTTAGAAAACAAAAAAAACATCCAGTTGAAAAAAATTATAACTATAAACCATATGTAAGCGTATTAATTCCTGCTCATAACGAAGCTGAAGTTATTAGAAATACTATAGAAAATATTTCCCAAATTGATTATCCAAAATATGAAATTATTGTAATTGACGATAGAAGTACAGATAATACAGCTGAAGTTTTAGAGCAAATATGTAATGAAAACAAAAGTATAAAATATTTTTCAAGAACAAAAGAAGATTTTCCTGGTAAATCAGCCGTATTAAATGATGCAATGAAAATTGCACGTGGTGATGCAATTCTTGTTTTTGATGCTGATGCTAGAGTTAAACCGGACTTTTTAAAAGAATTAATTCCAGCACTTGAACCAGAACAAGTTGGTGCTGTTCAAGCAAGAAAAGTTATCATCAATAGGGAACAAAACTTCCTAACTCGCTGTCAAGATAATGAGATGGCAGTTGATACCCACTTCCAAGTTGGTAGAGACTCTGTTAAAGGTGCCGTTGAATTAAGAGGGAATGGTGAGTTAATTAAAAGAACAGCATTAGAAGATGTAAACGGCTGGAATGAACATACAATTACAGACGATTTAGACCTATCAACAAGATTACAAATCAAAGGTTGGGACGTTCGTTTCTGCCCAGAAGTTTGTGTTTATGAAGAAGGTGTTCCTTCTTATCTTCCGCTTTTAAGACAAAGAAGAAGATGGATTGAAGGTAGTATCAGAAGATATTTAGAACACTTCTCTGATGTATTAACTTCGAAAGATATGTCATTACGTGTTAGTTTAGATATGACTGCATATATTACAGAATTTATCCTTCCTATTTGGATGGTATTAGAAATAGTAATTCAGTCATATAGATACATAAAAGATGAACAAAATTGGATACTTTCTTCAATGGCGTTATCAACAGCGATGTTTGCGTTCTTTATAATTGCACTTTTCTATAGTTTAAGAAAATATGTAAAATTAAAACCAATGGAAAACCTAATACAATCAGTAGCAACAACTATCTATATAGTTGTATTATGGTTCCCAATTGCTGTTTTTATTGTATTTAAAATAATTTTTATGAAAAACAATATGGATTGGGGCAAAACTCAACACGGTACTGCAAAAGTAGAAACAAATATTTCTAGTGAAGCATCTCAATCAAAAGAAGAAAAAATAGCCGAACAATTAACTAAGGTTTAAGAAGGGAGACTTACACAGTGGATTTTACAACAATGATGGTGGAAATTTTAAAAGTTTTAAATAATGTAACAGGTAGCTATGGTTTAGCAATTATTGCACTTACGGTCATTGTAAGAGCTATCCTATGGCCTTTAGGTGTTTCTCAACAACGTTCTATGAAGACAATGCAAACCCTTCAACCTAAAATGAAAGCAATTCAAGATAGATATAAGAACGACCCTCAAATGATGCAACAAAAAATGATGGAGTTCTACAAAGAAAATAAATTCAACCCTATGTCTGGTTGTTTACCATTATTAATTCAAATGCCTATCTTTATTTTATTATATACAGCATTAATCAGCCCTCAATTTATTCAAGAAGCTGGTAACGCTAAATTTATGTTTATAGATAGACTTGATAAAACCTTAAGAGGTTCTGCAGGAACTTCATATGACGGAACTTTTAGCGTAGAAGCTAATGATAAATTTACTGTCCTTAAAAAAGTTACAGTTAATTTAGGTGAAGAAAAGCTTGAAAATGTCAAATTACAAGGTAAAAATCCAATCACTGTTCAAGGTGAAATTGTTCCAGGTGAAACAATGGATCTTAAAATTGATTTAGACAATTTCAACTTAAAATATAGTCAATTAGAAAAAATCACATCAGCAACAGTTGATGTTCAAAATCCAAAAACTAGAGAAGTTGAAGCAGTTAACTTTGAAAAACGTGGAAATATTATGGCAGCTACAATGCCTACAAACAAACCAGATAGCCAATTCCACATGGATGTATTAATTTTAATCCTTCTATTTGCTGGTACTATGATTGCTACTCAAAAAGTAATGATGGCTGCAAATAAAACTCAAACCCAAGACCCAATGCAAGCTCAAATGCAAAAAATGATGGGAACTATGATGCCTATTATGGTTATCTTTATGTTTGTTATTGCGCCAATCCCAGCTGGTGTACTACTTTACTTAGTTGTTAGTAACATTTTCCAAATCGGTCAAACAGTTGCTATCAATAAACAATTAGAAGCTGAAGATAACGCAAAAAATGGCGTTGCAGCTAAAGATTTATCTAAAGCAAAAACAATTAACCCAATTGAAACAAAAACAATAGAAGAAAAGAAATAATGTTATTAGAAGAATTCAATTACGAATTACCAGAAAAATTAATCGCACAAGTACCAGCTCAAAAACGTGATATGTCGAGGATGCTGGTACTTGACCGTTATAATAAAACTTTTGAACATAAACATTTTTGCGATATTGTAGATTATTTAACACCAAATGATTTATTGGTTTTAAACAATACAAAGGTTATTCCAGCAAGATTGTATGCAAAAAAAGATACTGGTGCGTTAATTGAAATTTTTCTTGTAAGAGAAGTTGAAAAAGACGTTTGGATTTCTTTAATAAAACCATCAAAAAGAGTTAAACCGCAAATGGTACTTCAAGTTTCTAATGAACTTTCTATTGAAGTATTAGAAAAAGATGATGATAAATGGAAAATCAAACTCTTATATAGTGGCAATATTTTTGAAATTTTAGATAGAGTTGGTAATATTCCACTTCCACCATATATTGAAAGAAAAATGACAAGTGAAGAGTACAAAAACTTAGATTTTGACAGATATCAAACAGTATTTGCAAAAAAAGAAGGAGCAGTTGCTGCACCAACTGCAGGGTTGCATTTTACTCAAGAAATACTTAAAAAGCTAGAAGAACAAGGAACTCAACACTGTTTTGTAACGCTAAATGTTGGTTTGGGTACATTTAAACCAGTTAAGTGCGAAAACATTCTAGAACACAAAATGGATTCTGAAGCTTTTGAAATTACAGAAGAAACTGCTGAAATTATTAACAAAGCAAAGGCCGAAGGTAAAAATATTGTAGCTGTCGGAACAACTTCTGTTAGAACATTAGAAACAGTTATGAATAAATATGGGGAAATTATTCCAGTTCAAGATAGTAGTGAATTATTTATATACCCTGGATACGAGTTTAAAATTGTTGATAAATTGATTACAAACTTCCACTTGCCAAAATCCACTTTGCTTATGCTTGTTAGTGCATTAGCTACAAAAGACTTTATTTTTAAAGCCTATGAGGAAGCAATAAAAGAAGAATACCGTTTCTATAGTTACGGTGATTGCATGTTTATAAGATAGGAAAAGCCTATGTTAATATTACTTTCATTATATTTAATGGTGATGTCTTCCATATACATTACTTCTACATTTGAAAGTAAAAAAAATAACTTTCTCTATGTGTTATTGATTATTTTTGCACAAGTAATATTAAATTTTGAAATTCTTTCTCTAATTAATTCGATTTTGGTACTTCCATTTTTAATTTTTAATGTAATTACATTTGTATTAGCAAGAAATCATTGGCGTAGAAAAAATAAACCAACAATAGAATGGGGAATAAAAGAAGAATTTAATAAAATAACAAAAGCTTTAAAACAAGATAAATTACTTTATATTTTAAGTATTTTCTTTATTTTGTTTTTAATAGTTGAATTTATAACTATATATCTATTTCAAACTTCAAGTGGTGACGCTTTAATGTACAACTTCACACGTTGTACCGGCTGGATACAAAACCTCAATTTAAACCATGTTTTAACACCAGATACAAGAATAAATATAATGCCTATTAATTTAGAACTTTTATACACTTGGTATTTTCTATTTTTAAAGACAGAACGTGGTGTTACAATTTTCCAATTTATTGGCTATATTACAGCAATATATGTTCTTTATAATTTCTTAGGGAATATTGGTTATAGTAGAAGAAAAAGAATATGGAGTGTTCTTGTTTTATCCTCTTTTGTATTAATTGGTATAATGGCGTATACTCCATACAGCGATGTTTTTGTAGGTGCATTATTGTTCTCTTCTATCTATTTATTTTATTTAAACTGCAAAGAAAAAGATAATACAGCATTATATTTCTCAACACTTTCTTTAGCTCTGGCAATAGGAACAAAAACAACTGCGCTTATGTCATTACCTGCAATCGGTATGTTATTCTTATTCATAGCAAATAAATACAAAAACTTTAAAGCAATTAAAAGTTATTCAATATTTTTTATTTTGAATTTTTTAATTTTTTCATCATTTAATTACATTTTGAATTTTATAAACTACGGAAACCCAATAACAACTAATATGCAGTATATGTTGCATGAGTTTAGAGGTGGATTTAAAGGATACTTCACGAACCTTATAAAATATTGTTTTTTGATTTTTGATTGTTCTGGAATACAAAATATTGATTTATACAATAAACTTGTATTATTTGTTGAAGAAAAAGTTTTAAACTTATTTGGTGCTAATTTAGAAAGTTATACATCAAAATATCTGCCACCAATTTTTGTGTTTAATTCAACGATAGGTGCTACTGCTAGCTGTTTAGGTGCTATGGGATTATTTACTTTATTACCTTCTATTTTCAAATCTTTTAAAAATGGATTTAAAAAGAATAAAGGAATAATTACAGTATTTGCAATAATACTAATTTTAAATATTCTCATTTATTCAAAAGCAATGGTGTATTCAAAATTCAACACTAGATATTTAATGACCTTTATTGTTATATCATCACCAATTTTGGTTTTATCATACATAAAATCAAACAAAAATCTTTTCAAATGGTTTTTATCTGGATTAATCTTTTTATACTTAGTTATAATCCCTTACACAAGACCAGTAGAGCTTATTAATTTTTACTCAAAATACAAACAGCCAAATCAAAGTATTTTAGATTTGACAAAAGCAGATAACGAAGAAATCAATGTATTTAACTATCTAAAAGCAAATAAGGCAAAATCAGTAGCATTATTTGCTCAAAATAAAAATACGTATACATATTTTATTGGTAAATTAAGATTCTATGGAATAAAAGTTGATACACCGTTGGTTGAAAATATAGAAGATTATAATTTTGATAAATATGAATATATTGTAATTACAAGAGAACCAATATTAGCAGTAAATATTGCTACAAATAAAAGTGATAATGTTATTTGTACGTACTTAGATAAAAATCAAAATGTAATAGATAAATCAAATGAAAAAGATATAGCAATGATAAGTTGCTTATCACCACTTGATTATCTAAAAAATAATGATTTTTATATAGTAAAAGATTTTGGCAAATACATAATATTAAAGTAGGGTGAGGGATAAAATATAATGTTTTTAATATCGATTTTATTTGTAATATTTTCATCTTATTTAATAACAAGTGCTCTAAAAGAAAAACAAAACAACTTTTTATATTTTTTATTGATTGCATTTGCTCAAATAGTTATTACTTTTGAAATGCTTTCTTTATTTAATTCAATCTCAACAAATGGAATACTAATATTAAATCTTTTATTTTTAGTTGGCTCTATAATTGCCTTTTTTAAGACCGGTAGACAAATACACCAACCCAAGATAAAAGAAGAACTATTAAAAATAAAACAAGCATTGAAACTAGATAAATCACTTTGTTTTTTATCAGTATGTTTTTGTCTATTTCTAATTTTTCAATTAATAACAGCTTTATTTTTCCCCATAACATTTGGTGATGCTGTTTCTTATTATTTGCCTCGCTGTACTGCTTGGATACAAAATGGCAACATTAACCACTATATAACACCAGATACAAGAGAACTTATAATGCCAACTAATATGGAATTTTTATATTCTTGGGTATTATTATTTAGAAAAAGTGAACTTGGAATTTCTATTTTCTCATATATTAGTTATATTGTAGGAATTTATCTTGTTTATAATTTATTAAAAGAAATTGGAACAACAACAAGAAGACGATTGTGGAGTATTTTTGTAATATCTTCTTTTGTTCTTCTTTTTGTAGAAATGTATACACCTTGTGCTGATTTATTTATAGGTGTTTTGATTTTAGCTTGTATTTATTTATTCCTAAAAGCGTGCAAATATGATGACAACAAAGCATTATTCTTTTCTGCATTATCTTACGCATTAGCTGTTGGTACAAAAACAACTTCTATAATTGCAATTCCTTCTGTATTTATAGTGCTACTAATAATTGCATACAAATACAGAAAAAATGTAACAAAACAGATATTAACCTTTGGATTAATGTTCTTTATCAACTTTATTATATTTGCTTCATACAATTATATTTTAAATTTCATTCAATTCTCTAATCCAGTTTCATGTAGTGAACAATTACTACTAAACCAATTTAGAGGTGGTTTTAAAGGCTGGCTTAGTAATTTAATAAAATATTGCTTCGCTATTCTAGATACATCTGGAATTATTGATTTATTCAACTTTAATGGCTTCATCAATTATCTTCAATCATTAGCTTTGAGTTCAATTGGTGTAACTGATAAAATGTTTACATCAAATTATTTTGAAAAATATTTTGAATTTAATTCTAAAATTTCAATGGCAGCATCAGCTCTTGGAATTATGGGACTATTAGCATTCTTACCTTCTTTAATTAAATCAATAAAATATTCTAAGAAAAGAATAATTCTTTTTGTATTAGGGTTATCCTTAATTATCAACATATTAATTTTTTCAAGAGTTATGGTGTTCACTCAATACAATATGAGATATCTATTAACGTTTGTGATTATAGCGTCACCGATAGTTGCATACTCTTACATTAAGAAAAATAATCTATTTAAAATAATCATGTGTATTTTTCTGTTTGTTTATTTAATTGGAATAGCACATACAAAACCGGTTCAATATTTCGTTTCATATTTAAAAGATATAAAAAAATATGAAAATACATCTAGACCATTTTTATTAATAGAGACAGAAGAAACAAAAATTTATGATTTTATTATAGAAAATAAAATCTCAAATCTTGCCCTTATAATAAACCAAGGACACAATCCTGTTTATTACATTTTCAAAGCGAGATTGAAAGGGGTAAATATAGACCAGTTACTATTAGAAGATATAGAAAAGTATAATTTATCAAAATATGAATATATTATTACAGACACAACACAAGTTGGCTCAACAAATATTGTAAATTTTAAGGATAGAATAAAATATCCAGACTTATTTGTAGCTCAATGTATTTATACTGATTACAACAAAAAAATAATAAATGATACTAATACAAAACCAGCAATGGTTACGTGTGATGTTCCATTTAACTACATTAAAGAAAAAGGATTTGAACAAATAAAATCAAATGATTTCCAGCAATATTCCATTCTTAAAAGAATATAAAATAAAATCTCATACTTATAGATGAAATTTTGTAAAAAACGCTAAAGTTTAAGTTATAATATACCGATAGAAGGGTTATTAGATTTAAAATAAAATCATAATCTAAAATACAAATGGTAGTAGTTTTATATTTCGGAATTTAGTCTTAAATAGACGGATAAGGATAATAAATGTCAGAAGAGAAAAAAGAGAATAAAAACGTATCAGTATTCGCAAGAAGTGAACTTTCACTTGAATCTGACCCTTTGGAAGAAATCTTTGCTTTAAATTTAGGTGACTTTTTATCAGAACACTTAATATCAGATGAACTTATTGAAAAGATTAGTAATACTAATGTTGATAAACTTGAAAGTTTAAAGAAACAATTAAAAGAATTAATCTCAATTTATTCAATTGATAACACATTAAAAATATTAGGTTTTAGCAGCAAAGAAGATTACATTATCTATAATGCAATTGCAAAAACTATTAAACAAATGTTAGAAATAGATGCTTGCCACGTATTTTTATCAAAAGAAAATGCAATGGGCTTAAACACAACTAAAAATGATTTATTATTAGTTGGTTCATCTTTAAACTTTAATGATGATATTTATGAAGCTGAAATTGGATACAATTATAACGATGGAAGTTATGTAGCAAAAGCTTATGACGAGAAGAAAGCAATTGTTATTAAAGATTGTAATAATGATGATAACTTTACACCAGTGTTATTATTAAACGAAGATAAAGTTAAATACTATTTAGCTGTTCCAATGTTTAATAATATGGATAAAGTTGGTGTTATCGTAGTTGAAAACTATACAGATAAAGCACTTTCTGAAGAATTTATTGATTTATTAAGTGTAACAGCACGTTTATTTGCTACCTCAATGAATTTAGAAAAACTAACAGTAGAAACTGATAAATTAATTAATCAAGAGGATGTATCTGTCTCACAATTACAAAATAACCGTGCAGAGTTAACTGCTCTTATTGGTGATTTAAGTAGTGAACAACAATGGTTTGTTGAAGACCTTGCAAAAGCTGTTGATACAAAGAGTAACTTTAAAAACAATTATTCTCACGATGTTGCTGATTTAGCACGTGAGATTTCTACAGCTATTGGATTAAACGAAAAAACAAAAGATTTAATCTACTATGCAGCACTACTTAGAAATATTGGTAAAGTAACTCTTCCAGAAGAACTGTTTAATAAAAAAGAAAAACTTTCTAAAGAAGACTGGGAAAAACTACAAAACCACCCAAATGTTGGTGTAAGTATCTTAATGAGCATAAACTTCTTATCTGAAGTTGTGCCATATATAAACTACCACAAAGAACGTTGGGACGGTAAAGGTGAACCAGAAGGCTTAAAGGGAATGAGTATTCCTTTCGGTGCTAGAATTGTTGCAATTGCTGATGCATATAGTGCAATGACATCTGAAAGAACTTATAGAAAAGCTCTATCAAAAGAAAAAGCTTTAGAAATTATTAAATCAGAATCCGGAATTAAATGGGACCCAGATTTAGTCGAAATTTTAACAGAGTTAAAAAATAAATAGTTAAAAGAGATGTAGCTATTAGCTACATCTCTTTTTTATGTTCAGAAACCCATAGACCGTGTATATTACATAGTTCTCTAGCTGTAAATTCATCATAATGACAAGTTCCCTTTAATTCCATTTTAGCTTCTTCGCCTATAGTTAAATATTTACGTTTAAGATACTTTTTATCTGGAGAAATTGCTTCAATAAAAACTATATGATGTTCTTTTTCCATAGGATGAGGAATTGAACCTACTCTTATAGTTTTATTTTCACCTTCTAAAGTAAGGATGGGAACATGCTTTTCTTGATATTCATTGTCGTTATTTTGTTCTTGCAGATGTTCCATTGGAACAGAACAGCATACTAATTGTCCAACCCCAGAATTAATAACTTCTATAACGCTACCACACACGTTACATTTATAAATTTCTAATTTTTCTGACATATAAAAACCTCCTTTGACTTTCTTAAAATAATCACAAAGGAGGTTTAATAAATCACCTATATTTATACTCTTACTTGTTATAAATTATTGTTATAATTTCATCTTCAAAAGCTTTGATTTTTTCTTGTTCTTCTAAAAAGTTTTGAACCAATATAGCAACTGAATATGTATTACCATCTTGTGATTTTACATAGCCAGTAATTCCACTTACATTCGATAAAGAACCTGTTTTTAACCAAGCTTCACCACGTAAGTCGTGCAATCTATTTGATAATGTTCCATCTCCAGTTTGTGCCATATTATCTTTAAATTGTGCAAAATCTTTTCTCTTTGCTAATTTATTCAATGCGGTTGTCATCCAATCAACACTCATTAAATTTTTTCTTGAAACACCACTTCCGTCTTGTACAACTATTGATTTTGCATCCAAATTATTTTTATCGCAAAACTCTTCAAACATTTTAGCGCCTAAAACAGTTGTTCCAGTAGCATTATATTTTTGTGATGCTGCTAATTTGTATATGGTTTCAGATATTAAATTATTACTGTTTTGAAGTGATAATGGTACAACCTTTGCTGTAGGATTCAAAATCTCTGTTAATAATGTTGCACTACTTGGTAATAATTTTGAAGAATATGATGTTCCTTTAATTTTTATACCATTATCTTCAATTGCTTTTTCTAAATTATGGATAAAATATCTACGCATACTGCTAATAGGGATGCTCAATGATTTTGGTTCTTTTACATTTGCAAAAATTTCAACAACTTCTGGATTAGACCAATTGTATCTACTAACATCAATATAATCTTTTTTTGCACCAGTTTGAATATAACTAATTACAGACATAGGGTAAGTAGATTTTAATGTTGTTGAAGCTAAACCATTTTGATTAGCATCCATATCAACTTTTACAACATTGCCATCTAAGTTATATGCACTTACTTTTGGAGTATGTGGATTAATGTCATCATCCCACATCCAACCAGCAGAAAATTCTTTTTTATCAATTACACTATCATCAAAATATAGATTATTAAAAGAAGTTTCACCGGCTTCTTTTAAGTTGTATACAGCTTGTTTTAATTGTGTTGAAGATAATAATGGGTCAGCACCTAATTTAATATATAAGTTATTTTCGCTATCCTTATAAAATTGTGTTTTAAAGAAAGAATCATAACCTAAAACATCCATTGAAGCATATGTTGTAAATACTTTTAGAGTTGAAGCAGGATGTAAAAGCTTCTTTTGATTTTTCTCATATACAACTTCATTTGTATCAACATTCTTTATTGAAATAGCTAATGTTGAAGTGTCTTCTAAATTTAGGTTTGATTTTTTTAACATTTTTTCTAACTTGCCAACAGAAAAAGCAAAACTAGAATTAACTGTAAACATAAAAATCATAACTAAAATTAATGTTTTAAATAGATTTCTCATTATTTCTCCATTATTTGATATTTTAATTTTGTATCTTTTAAAATTGGTAATTGTTTTCTATACTGCTTCATTTCTTCAATATCAATTGAAGCATATAAAACTTTTTCTTCTTCACCTAAACTAGCAACAACTTTTCCCCTATAATCCACAATAAAAAAATTACCAGAAAAATCGAATGTTTCATTAATTTTGCCAGTCAAACAAGAGGAAACTAAATAAATTTGATTTTCTATAGCCCTTGCCTTTACTAAAGTTACATATTCATCAGTAAAAGCTTTAGGCCAAGCAGCCATATTAACAATTAAATCAGCATCATTAAAGGCATATAGTCTGAACATTTCTGGGAAACGAATATCATAGCAAATTGAAAGACCAATATTCCCAATATCCATTTTAACTACAACTGGAGTTTCACCTTCTTCTAAAAAGCTACCTTCTGATTGCCCTCTATGTGAGAATAAATGGAATTTATCATAAGTTGAAATTAAATTACCACTGCGATTAAAAACGAGACAAGTATTTCTATCTTTTTCACCGTCTTTACGTAGAACAGCACTACCACCAATTATATTGGAGTTATATTTTAACGCTAATTCTTTTAAAAAATTATACGCTTTTGAAGAAAAAAGTTCTTCGCAAGAACTATTAAAGCTAGAGCAATCCCAACCTATAGTCCACAATTCCGGTAGAACAATTAAATCAGCACACAAAAACTTACTTTCAGAAAGTAAGCTTTTTATTTTAGAAATATTTTTGTCAATATCGCCTTTAACAGCTTCTAATTGCACCACAAGTATTTTGATATCCATAATCAAATTGTATTACAAAATGAGTATGTTATCAAACTAATAAACAACCTTATGTTTGAATAGTTTTAGCAGCTTGAGCCAACTTTTCTAAACTATTTTGTAATTCTTGTTGCTTATCAAAAATATTTAGGTTTTCACCTTCTGTAAATTTTTTTAACCCAGCTAAATTTTTAGCTTGGTTGTGATTTGCTACATTCCTCTCTGCTAGCAATCTTAAATTAGCAACTGAGATTTGCCCCATGTGTTTTCCCTTAATATATTGTTTTATTGTTTTTCCTATATAAATATAAAAACATTTCAAATGCAAAAATTTCTTTTTATTTAAATTTTTGTAAAGTATAATGCCAAATCTTCATATACAGTGTTTTCTTTTATGTAAGAATTTAACATTTTTTTAGATTTTTCTGTTTTTTCTATATCTCTATATATTTTTCCTACCAAGAATTTATTGTCAGAATTTGATTTTAATAACTCAAACAAATAATATTGAATACAATCAATAACATAAGTAGGTTCTAAATCATTTTCTGATTGATATTTGAGTAATGTCTGAACAAAATCTAGTACTGTACCTTTATCAAAATTAGGGTAATTACTAAAATATTGTTCAAAAAATGTTGTATTATATTCAGTAAACTTTGCATCTGCCATATAAAACGCTTGTGAACGTGACACAATTGTTTGGATTAAATCATCTCTATCCTTTGTTAAAAAGATAAATGTTGTGTTACTTGGTGGCTCTTCTATTGATTTTAATAGTGCATTTGCAACAACTGGTTGAAAACATGTTCCATTTATTCCAGTAGGATACCAAAATTTAGAGTCCTTACCCTCTTGTGGCGAAGCAAATCCTGTATTTAAAAATTCATCTTTTTCTTGAGTTTCAGTCTGTGATAATTCTTTTATTTCTGCATCACAGAATATAAATACACGATGATATTCAGAAGAAGAAAATATCTTATCCAAAACTTCATCTACTTGCTGTTTAGAAATTACTGTTTTACTATCATCATTTTTATTATCAATTTTAGAAATAGTCATAACTGCTGGATGTTTATTTTCTCTTATCCAACGGCAATTTTGACAATTGCAATCTGGATTGCCATCTTCTAAACAATTAAGTTTACGGGCTAATTCTAATGCCATTGCATATTGAATAAAATTATTACTTCCGTACAAAATAATAGAGTGAAATAGTCTATTTTGAGAAATAGCAGCTTCAAAAAAATTACTTAAATATGAATATTTTTTATCTAAAACTTTGTTCATTTAACTCAACAACACCATCTCTAACACTGTTTCACTAATTTCTGATTGAGAAGACGATTTAACCTTAAATTCAGCTTCAGTCAATCTTTCTTTGATTTCAATAAGCCTTTGAAGACTAACATTTGAAAGTTTTTTAAGAATTATTCCAACTCTAAATTCATTCATTTTTAATTTAGAAGCAATCGCAGAAGTTCCCATTTGCTCACTATATAACTTAATAGAAAACAATTCTCTTATATTTGTTTGTAAAATTGCAAAAATTTGCAAAGGATGTTTTTTCTCTGTAAGCAACTTATATTGTCTTATAATTTCATTTTTGTCTTGTTTCAATATACAATCAGCAAGGGCAAAAATATCATCAGTAGATGTACAATACTTTTCAATTGAAGCCTCATCAATGGTAGTTTTAGGATGTATTGCTGTTTTTAATTTTTCTAATTCAGAATCTATTAAAGTTAAATTAGAACCTAACTGAGCAATTAAAAACTCTACTGTTTTTGAACTTATAGTTAAACCTTTTTCTTTTGCAAGATTTACTATTACAGGGGGAAAAGTTTTATCATACCCTTTATATTGTGCAAATTCTCTAACTTGAGAATGTTTAGAAAGCACTTTATACAATTTTTTTCTACTATCTGGCTTTTTGTATTCATCACGAGATATTCTACATACAAAAATAATATTTACGCTTGGACTCATATTTGTAAAAGCATAATCTAAAGCCTCAATTTGCTTATCATCAAGACTAGCTTTATTCCCCATTAAATACTTATCGTAATAAATTAGAGTAAGAGTATTTCCGAACATTAAAGGTGCTGATTGTACACACTCTAAAAGAGTTTGAAATGGTGGATTATCATACATTTTATATGCCATTGATATAAAAGAAGAGTCAAGAAGCTCACCTTTGAGCTTCTTGATTTCTTTATCCATTAAAAAATCTTCTTGTCCGTAAAATAAAAATACTGCCATAATTTTTAATTAGTTTTCAAGTAATAAGCTTGCACCAATAACACCTGCTGTATTACCTAATTCCGCGTGAACTACTTGAACAGCAGCACCTTGAATTGGCATAGCACGTTTAGCTAATGCTTCTTTAATTGGGTTAAATAAGAAGTCACCAGCATCTGCGACACCACCACCGATAACAATTTTTTCTGGATTTAACAAGTTAACAACACTCGATAAACCGATACCAATATATGTACCAATGATTTCAAATATTTTCTTAGCAACTACGTCACCTTGTTTTGCAGCTTCACAAACATAATAAGGTGTTATTTCATTTTTCGCTAATTCTCTATATTTTGTAGATTTGCCACCTTTAATATATTCTTCTGCCATAGCAACAATAGCAGGACCAGAAGCAAAAGCTTCTAGACAACCGTGGTCACCACAACCACAAAGAGGACCATTATCCATTTGTAATTTAATATGACCTAATTCACCAGCTGCATTACTTGCACCACGTACTAATTTACCGTTAACAATTAAGCCAGAACCAATACCAGTACCAACTGTAATACAAATTAAATTTTGAGCACCTTTACCAGCACCAAAATTTAATTCTGCTAACGCTGCACATCTAACATCGTTATCAACTTTAACTGGAACACCAAATTCTTTTGAAACAATGTCTGCAATTGGAATATTTACCCAACCAGGAATGTTTGGAGCAAGTCTTACAATACCGTTATCACAATCAATTTGTCCTGGGAAACCAAAACCAATACCTTCAATAGCATCTGTCGTAACTTTAGCTTCTTTCATTACATCTGAAATAGCTTTTATCATATTAGATATTGTATATTCATAACCCATTTCAGCCCTTGTAGGAACTGTATCTGTAAAAACAATGCTTCCAGCTTTATCAACTAATGCAACTTTAACATTAGTACCACCAACATCTACCCCAATTCTAAATTTTTTAGCCATAGCTGACATCTTAACTCCTTAGAAAAATACTACCTATAAAAAAATGATAGCATAAAAACGCTATCATCTTACATCTTATTTAGTTTTTTTAATAGAATTAAATAACTTTATCAATCAAACCATATTCAACAGCTTCTTGAGCAGACATATAGTTATCACGTTCAGTATCTGCATAAATTTTTTCTAAGGTCTGACCAGTGTGTTCAGCTAGTAGAGTATTCAATTCTTTTTTCATTCTTAAAATTTCTTTTGCTTCAATTTCAATATCAGTAGCTTGACCTTGAGCACCACCTAAAGGTTGGTGAATCATAATTCTTGCACTTGGAAGAGCCATTCTCTTGCCTTTTGTACCACCAGATAACAAAAAGGCACCCATTGAAGCAGCTTCACCTAAACAGATAGTACAAACATCTGCTCTGATGTGTTTCATTGTGTCATAAATAGCCATGCCAGCTGTAATAACACCACCAGGACTATTAATGTACATCATAATATCTTTTTCTGGATTTTCTGCATCTAAAACAAGTAATTGAGCAACTATTGAATTTGCCATTTCATCATCAATTTCTTCACCTAAGAAAATAATTCTTTCTCTTAATAATCTTGAGAAAATATCAAAAGACTTTTCGCCTCTAGATGAAGCTTCTATAACTGTAGGTACATAACTCAATACTGTTCTTCTATCCATAAAAAACCTCGTTTCTGATTATATTATATGACAAATTTGAGATTTTTATACAACATTGTTAAAATATCATCTCAAGGGTGTAAAAATGATTTTTGATAGTGAATTAATAGCTAACGATTTCGATTTTATGACGGATTTTAACGGAATAAAAAGACATTTCCCAAATCCAGCATATCCTTCTGGTATAAGTGAAGAACAAAAACCAAGATATAACTGGGGTCCAGAATCTAGTCCATACCCTACTTTAACTCTTCCTTGTAATTTATATGATGAATGGGGTAACGAAATTCAACACGGCTATTATATGGTTGCACTTTCAAGTGATTTAAAATATTTAGAACTCTACCAAAGTAACAGAATAAAAGCTCGCGTAAGGGTTATAAAGTTAGTTGAACAAATGTATACGCAAGAAGAATTGAATGAAGAAACAGAAATTATAGGTAGATTAAGAAAAGCTCAAGAAAAAAAGAAAGTAAGAAAAATCAAACAGGCAGAAGAAGATTTAATTGCATTTAAACAAAGAAATGCAGCAAAACATTATGCTGAAATAGAAGACTCTGGCAAAGGCTACTATACTTTAAAATATAATTACAACGGTAAACGTGCAACTGGAATTATTCAAAAATAGGCTATTAAAAAGCATAAAAAGTGGTATTATAAGAATATAGACTAATAAGGATTTAAGTATGTATAAACCAACAAAAAACGTATATACAATTAGAACTTCACCTTATAACGATAATGAACAACTAGAAAATCTTTTGAATGAAATGTCAAAAGACGGTTGGGATTTATACTCAATGCAAGAAATAGAAAATGATGAAGGTGTTTTCTATAATTGTATTTTTATTAAAGAAGTTGATGCAGAAGATTCTAGCCAAGATGATACTGATTTATTGAATTTTAAATCTCGTATCGAAAGAATTATAAATCCAGAATTAGACCCTTATGAATTATGTGTTGATATTCAAAAGAAAATAAAAGAAAAAAGACAAAGAATTTCTCAAGTAAAATCTTTAATTGATGAAACGTCAGAAGATTCAAGAGCTTTGTTAAATGATGAAATATCAAAACTCATTTCAGAATTAGATGACTTAAAGAAAAAACTTTCAAAAGTTATTACTCCGGAAATTATGGAGCAAAAACTAGGCGAACAAAAACTTACTCTTTCTATTTCAGAAGAATTAATTGACATTTTAGATAGCGAAAATGAATTTAATATGCTATCTCAAATCGTATTAATCAGACAAAATTTAACTGAAAGTTTGGGCTATATCATTCCTAAAATCAAAATTGAAATTGATGATACATTAGAAGAAAATGAATTTGCTATAAAAGTTAGAGGTATTCCAGTTGTAACTTCTCACGCATATTGTAATCATACAATGTTCTATTCTAATGAATTAAATATTGAAAAACTCCCAAATGATTCTTTTAAAGATAAAGATATTATTACAGATTCAGAAATTGTTTGGATTGATGAAGAAAAAGCAAAAGACTTCTGGGCTAAAGGTTTAGATACTACAGATTACATTGCTCACTTAATTGAATATGTAGTAACAAAATATATTGATGATATTTTTGATTATTCTGATATCAATAGATACATTGAAATTGTTGGAAATCAAAACTTATATTTAGTAGAAAATATTATTCCAGATTATATGTCAGTTGCAGAGTTAAAATATATTCTAGCTAATTTAATTAAAGAAAAAGTTTCTATTAAAGATATTGTTTACATCTTTGAAAAAATTAATGACTTTGCTGATGAAACAAGTAAGGAAGAGCTTTTATCTAGAATAAGAATTGCCTTAGCAAGACAAATCAGCGTTTCTTTAATAGATGAAAAAGATAAAACAATCTATGCTTATGACTTATCAAATGCAACTATAAAATCCTTTATGGGTAATAAAGCGGATGATGAAGTTATAAGAATTGAAAGCAATAAAATTGAAGGCGTTATTGATACTTTAAAAGAAAAAGTTGCAGAATTTACTCCAGATGCAAAAGAAGTAATATTGATTGCACCTATGAAATTAAGACATATTATTTATTTGATAATGTCGCAGTTAATGCCTAATTTAAGAGTTATTGCAAGAGAAGAATTATTATTTGAATATCCTCTTCAAATAATTAGCACGATATAACAAGATAAATAGGGTTGTAAGTTAATTGCACCCTATTTTTTTGTGCAAATTTTTCATAATATTTTTTCTCAAAATCTTTTAATATAGATTTTGTTAGTTTCATTTCCTTTATAGCATTTGCACCAGTCAATTTAATATGTCGTAAAACATCAATAGGCGAATCAAAAAACATATTAATAGTTTCTTCAACAACCAAAGTATCTTTAGGAAGTTTAGATATATCCACAGTTTTTACTGGAAAATCAAAAATTTCATTTAATTCTTTTAAGTTGTTTTTGCCAAAGACAGAAACAACAAGAATACCACCTTCATTTAATGAATTTTTTAGTTTTAAAATAGTATTTTCAATATTACTACACCACTGTAAACACGCATTTGAAATTATTAAATCATATTTTTTATCAAGATTAATTTCTTCAATATCACCAAGTATAAATTGGGCTGTTGGCATAATCTTTTTTATATAACTTTCAGCTTCTGGAACAATATCATTTGCACTAAATTCAGAAAATGAAATTTTTGATTTGAGTTCTTTTGTTAAAAGCCCAGTTGCACAACCAATTTCAAGAATAGAATTAAACTCTTTTTTGGGTAAAAAATCAACTAATTTTTCAGCCATTTGTTTTTGAACAAAAGCATTATCATCATAGGTTTTAAGGCTCTTTGAAAATCTTTTTTTTACAAGTGATTTATTAATCATATTAAATCACTCCAATTTTTATAAGAATCAAATATATAATGTGCTTTTTCAACTTCTATAATTTCCACTCTTTTTTCATTCCAATAGTTTTTCATATTTTTAATTGGAAATATTCTATCTTTTGTTGATAAAATCGCTTTGTCAAAATTAAATAATTTTTCTACTTTTAAATCACGTATTGAAATAAGTTCTTGTTTTAACGCTTCAAGTGTTCTTGATGAATACTCTTTTAAATCAACAGTAGTTGAAATCTTTTTCATAAATTTTGAACATGATAACTCATTAAAATTATCTACTGTAAGATTATAAATCACAGGTGGAATACCATAATTTTCATCTATTGGTTTTTGAGTTCCATTAATAGCTACAAATTTATCAAAGTTTTTAAACTGTTCATAGAAATAATTACAAACATAAACACCCATTGACCAAGCAATTAGCACTTTATTTTCATAATTTGAAAAATCAAAATCATCTATTTCTAAACTTCTATAATCATAAAAAGTCAAAACATCATAATTAGCAAAATTTAGATGTTCAACAACTTTTTCATCCATCCCCCAGCCGTTGAAGAATACTATAAGATTTTTATTTTCTTTTTTATTTAACCATTTATATTGCATTATAACCTCTTACAGTATCAATAACTGTTTTAAATTCTTCAATAGTGATATCAGCAGTTAGTGATAATCTTAATCTTGAAGTATTAACTGGAACTGTTGGTGGACGAACTGGAAGAATATAAAAACCTTTACTTCTTAATTCTTCTGCAATTTTAATTGTTTTAGAGTTTTCACCAATAATTATTGGAACAATTTGTGTTTCACCACTATTACCAATAAATTCATTTGCTTCAATAATTAACTTATTTAATTTTTCTGCTTTTTGTTTTACAGTTTTAAACTTTTCTTCTAATAAGAAATTTGACCACATAACATTCACTGATGAAATAGCAGTAGAAAAAATAAAGGAATTAGCTTTATTAATTAAGTAATCAATAATTGTTTTATTTGCAACGCAAAAAGCTCCCATTGAAGCAAGTGACTTACCAAGTGTTGCTGTTATAATATCAACTTCATTTAGTAAATTATCTCTATCTGAAATACCAGCTAAATTATCACCAAAGATACCAAAAGCGTGCGCTTCATCAATCATCAAATAGCAGTCATATTTTTTCTTTAATTCTACTAATTTTTTAATATCAGCAATATCTCCGTCCATACTAAATACAGATTCAGAAATAATAATTGCTTTTTTATAATTTGCTCTATGCTTCTTTAAAAGTTCTTCTAAATTATCATAGTCAAAATGTTTATATCTATAGAATTGAGCAGAAGATAATCTCATTCCATCAATAATACTTGCATGGTTAAGTTTATCAGAAAAAATAACATCATCACGATTTACAAGAGAAGAAACAACACCCAAGTTACATTGATAACCCGTATTAAACAATAAACAAGCCTCTTTTTTGAACAATTTAGCAAGATTTTGTTCTAGTTTTTTATAACAACTAGAAGTTCCCGTTAGCAATCTAGATGAAGTTGAAGAAAAAATAAATTCATTGCTATTTTTATATTTTTCAAGAAATTCATCGATTAATTTTCTATCGGTACTTAAATTCAAATAATCGTTAGAAGAAAAATTTAAAAGCTCTCTACCGTTAATAGATAGATATTTTCCTCGTTTTTCTTCTATATTATGAACTTGTCTAAAATTATCTTTTTCAACAAGCTTTTTTATTTCTTCACTGTAAAAACTCATAATAAAA
Source organism: Candidatus Gastranaerophilales bacterium (assembly GCA_017467305.1). Lineage (GTDB taxonomy): Bacteria > Cyanobacteriota > Vampirovibrionia > Gastranaerophilales > Gastranaerophilaceae > Avigastranaerophilus. The sequence goes on along the minus strand of JAFTSM010000068.1, from coordinate 15,191 downwards.
GTATAATTCAAACAAAAAGTATAAGAAATTTTATAATAATAAAATTCTTCTAATTGTGATTAATTCTTCCTATTTCGCTAGTTTCTGATATAATTATGCTAGTGAGGTAGGGTTTATGCCATTTGAATTTAAAAGATTAGAGATAGAAGATGTTGTTTTAGTTATTCCTAAGGTTTTTGCAGATGAACGTGGCTTTTTTATGGAAGGCTATAAAAAATCTGAGTTTTTTGCTAATGGAATAGATGTAGAATTTAATCAAGATAATCATTCACGTTCTACAAAAGGTGTTTTAAGAGGTTTACATTATCAAGCAGCACCTAAAGGACAAGCAAAATTAGTTCGTTGTATACGTGGTGAAATCTTTGATGTCGCAGTTGATATTAGAAAAAATTCACCTACTTTTGGTAAATGGGTTGGTGAAAAATTAACAGAAGAAAATAAACATATGTTGTATATCCCAGAAGGGTTTGCACATGGTTTTGTTGTATTAAGTGATACCGCAGAACTTTTATATAAGGCTTCAAATGAATTTTCTAAAGAACACGATAGAGGTGTTTTATGGAATGACCCAGAAATTGGTATTGAATGGGGTATAGATTTTGAACCTATTTTGAGTGAAAAAGATAAAGTTCAACCAAGACTTAGAGAGATAAAGGATTAATAATGAATATTTTAGTAACTGGTGGTGCTGGTTTTATTGGTAGCTGTTTTATAAGACACATGCTTAATAAGTATCCAGATTATAAAATCATTAACATTGATGCATTAACTTATGCAGGTAATATTGAAAACTTAAATGATGTTAAAGATAACCCTAATTATACTTTTGTACACGGAAATATTTGTGACAAAAAATTAGTTAGAGAATTAATGTCACAAGTTGATTGTGTTGTTAATTTTGCAGCAGAAAGCCACGTTGACCGTTCAATCACTGGACCAGAAATATTTATTGAAACAAATGTTCAAGGTACTTTGAACTTACTACAATCAGCAAAAGAAGCTAATATCCAAAGATATTTACAAGTTTCTACTGATGAAGTTTATGGAACATTAGGCAAAACTGGTTATTTCTATGAAACAACACCAATAGCACCTAATAGCCCATATTCAGCTTCAAAGGCTAGTGCGGATTTATTAGTTAGAGCATATTATGAAACATACAAAATGCCAGTTTTAACAACTCGTTGTTCAAACAATTATGGTCCATATCAATATCCAGAAAAACTTATTCCTTTCTTTATTTCTCAATTATTAAAAGGCGATAAGGTTCCTGTATATGGTGATGGAATGAATGTTCGTGACTGGTTATATGTTTATGACCATTGTGCTGCAATCGATACTGTACTTCATAAAGGTAGAATTGGAGAAGTTTATAATATTGGTGGACACAATGAAAAAACTAACCTTGAAATTACTCATTTGATTCTAGATGCTATGGGCAAGGATGAATCTTCTATTAAATATGTTAAAGATAGATTAGGGCATGATAGAAGATATGCAATTAGTAATGACAAAATTCAATCAGAACTTGGTTGGATGCCATCATTAACTTTTGAAGAAGGTATTAAAATAACAATTGATTGGTATTTAAACAATCAAGAATGGATTAAGAACATAGAAAATAAAAAAGCAGGTATTGTATAAATGAAAGTATTAGTTACAGGTGCAAATGGAATGTTGGGGCAAGATTTATGCCCAATTTTAGAAGATGAAGATTTTGATGTTATAGAAACTGATATTCATAATCTTGATATTACTAATTTAGAACAAGTCGAAAAAGTTCTAACAGAAAATGCACCAGACTACGTTGTTCATTGTGCCGCGTATACAAATGTAGATAAAGCTGAAGAAGATAAGGAAACAGCCTTTAAAATTAATGAACTGGGTACAAAAAACCTTGCTATGGTCTGCAAAAAATTAGATATTCCTATCGTTTATATTTCAACAGACTATGTATTTGACGGAACAAAAGCTGGCAAATATCTTCCAACTGATAAAACAAATCCAATCAATGTATATGGTGAATCTAAATTGTCTGGCGAAAAAGCTGTTCAAGAAAATGAAAAATTCTATATTGCAAGAACAAGTTGGCTATATGGTCACCACGGCAAAAACTTTGTTGAAACAATGATTGCTTTAAAAGATAAAGAGGAATTAAAAGTAGTAGACGACCAAATTGGTTGTCCTACTTGGACTGTAGAGTTAGCTAATGGCATAGTAAAACTTCTAACAGAAGAAATGCCTTATGGTATTTATCAAATTTGTGGAAGTGGTTCTACAAGCTGGCATGGTTTTGCACAAAAAATATTTGAACTTTCTGGATTAAACGTTAACTTAAAGCCTTGTACAACAGACGAATTTCCACGTCCTGCAAAACGTCCACAAAATAGCATTATGGAAAATAATAAATTCTGTAGAAAATGGGAAACTGCATTAAAAGAATATTTAGAGTTGAGGTGTGAATGAAAGGTATAGTCCTAGCTGGTGGTTCAGGTACTCGCTTGTATCCATCAACGATAGTAACTTCAAAACAATTATTACCAGTTTATGATAAGCCGATGATTTATCATCCTATATCAGTTTTGATGTTAGCAGGTATAAAAGAAATTCTTATTATTTCAACACCAAAAGATTTACCTAATTTTAAAAATTTATTAGGTGATGGTAGTCAGTTTGGTGTTAAATTCTCGTATGTGGAACAACCAAGTCCAGATGGTTTAGCACAAGCATTTATTCTTGGCAAAGAATTTATTGGAAAAGACTCTGTTGCTTTAATTTTAGGTGATAATATTTTCTATGGTCCATCGTTTTCTAAAATGCTTAAAAATGCAGTTAAAAGAACAGAAAATGAAGGTGGCGCAACTTTATTTGCATACCAAGTTAAAGACCCTCAAAGATTTGGTGTTGTTGATTTTGATGAAAATGGAAAAGTTTTATCTATAGTTGAAAAACCAAAGAAACCAAAATCACAATTTGCAGTAACTGGTTTATACTTCTATGATAACAATGTTGTTGAATACGTTAAAAATCAAAAGCCTTCAGCAAGAAATGAACTTGAAATTACAGATTTAAATAATACTTACTTAAAGAAAAATACAGTTAATGTTGAGTTGTTGGGTCGTGGTTTTGCTTGGTTAGATACTGGAACTCATGAATCACTTCTTCAAGCTTCTCAATTTATAAAAACTATTGAAGATAATCAAGGTTTTAAAATTGCTTGTTTAGAAGAAGTTGCTTATAGAATGGGGTATATTTCAAAAGAGCAATTGTTAGAAATTGCTTCAAAGTATCCGAATAATCCATACTATCAATATATTGCTAATATTCAAGATTAGTCATTAATCGAATGTAAAACATAAAAAACTCCCTTATTAATATATTAGGGAGTTTTTATTATGAGAAATACAAAAAAATCGTTGATTAATGCATTAAATAAAGCGTGTACAAAAAAAGTTAGAATTTGCACTATGAAATTTTGTGCAACCGGTTGTCTTGTTGAAGATTATGATGATGAAGATATTGTGTGTTTAGAAAATGTTGAGATGTTCTTTACAAGTGGTTGTTCAAATATAGAACACAGAGATAGCTTATGTATTTGTGATGACCATATAATAGCATTTGAGGCAATTAAATAACGGAAAACGCCCATAGAAACCCTATGGACGCTGTGTAGTCTAAAACTGAACAACACTTTATACAACTATTCTACAAATTCGCTCTTAATGTCTGGCTGTTCATTAAAGTTAAAAATAAAATGAGTATAACGTTCCATACGTAATTTGAACCAGCCTAACATTGTATCAGAGCCATAAATCTTTATAGTTCTCATTCTATCGAAATTTTTATTAGTACGGTTATATGATTCATCAATATATGTTTGGCATTTACAATTTAATTCTTCAACTAAATCGTACAAGGTCTTTAACCAAGCAGCTTGTACATATAAATCATTAACTTTGTACTCTAAAATCATAATCTTTCCTGACTTTTATTTTGCAAAGAGAACATCTCGCATAACTAATACTAATATGCCTATTTTTTTTATTTTTTAAACATGTTTTGTAAAACTAAAATAGAATATCTGAAAAATAATCAAAAGAATGGTGTTTTACATGATGCTATAATACTTGTTAAATCTATAAAAGTATCCAATTTATATACAATGGATATGTATTAAGAAATATTACAAGAGTAGTTCTTTTTGAAGATTATAAAGTTCTAATGTATTTTCCATTAACATGGCAATTGTCATTGGACCAACTCCACCTGGAACTGGGGTAATATGTGAAGTATGTTCTTTTGCATTTTCAAAATCTATATCACCACATAAACCGTTATCCGTTCTATTTATTCCAACATCAACAATAATTGCATCATCTTTAATATAGTCTTGTGTTATAAATTTAGGCTTTCCAACTGCAGAAATAATAATATCTGCTTGTTTAGAAATTTCTCTTAAATTTTGAGTGTAACTATTTGCCATAGTTACAGTTGCATTTTTTTGTTGCAACATCAAGGAAACAGGTTTCCCTACGATATTTGAACGACCAATAACAAGAACATTTTTACCAGAAAGTTCAATATTATATTCTTCTAAAAGTTTTATTATTCCCTTTGGTGTACAAGGATATGTGTACGGTTTATAACCAAGAGCCAATCTTCCAAAGTTATAAGAAGTAAAACCATCAACGTCTTTTATTGGGTCGATTGCTTCTATAATTCTTTTTTGATTAATCCCATCTGGAAGTGGTAATTGAACTAATATTGCATTTATATTTGTATCTTCATTTAAAATATAGATGTGTTCTAGAATATTATCTTCTGTTGCCTCTTTTGGTAGGGGAATAACTAAAGATTCAAATCCAATATATTCTGCCTTTTTTTGTTTGTTTTTGACGTAAATTTGGCTTGCTGGATTGTCACCAACCAATAATACTGCCAATTTAGGCTTGTTAGTTAGTGATTGAGTTTTATTTTTCAACTCTTCTGTAATTTTATTTGCAAGGCTTTTACCGTCAAGAATTACTGTCATTGTTGTTCCTCGTTTTGGGGCACATTTAATCTAAAATATAATTGTTCTAAAGCGTTTTCAACAATTTCAGATTCTTTAGCAATTCTATTTTCTTTTAGTTTAGGGTCTTTAGGAATTGTTCCTAAAGTTGTTAAATCATATTTGTTTAGAAGAGCAAGTAGAGGCTCTATTTCTTGCTTATTTACTTTATTTAAAATAACCCCAAGTTGTTCACCTGCTGCATATTTTGCACTATATTCCTCAATACGTTTTGCCAAGTGAATTGATGCTTCATTAGGTCTTGCAACAACTAAAGTTACATTTATAGGAATATCAACAAGTTGATGAAGATATTTAAGGTCAAACTCGCAATCAAAAATTACGTAATCATATCTTGATATTAGTTTTACTAGAGCATCATTAATTTGTTTTGTAATAGGACATCTACAATCTTTTGAACCAATTAGCCAAGAAACAATAATATCAGTATTATCATCAAGTGGTTCAAGAATATCTTCCAGCGCCCATTCTATAAATTCTTGTTTAGACATATTATCTGGAATACCAGTATTATATTCGTGTTTGCCACTTCTTATACCATAGATTGTTTGTCTGATATCTTTGCCAAAACTATGACCAAGTTCTGCAGTTAAATCATTGTCGAATAATAAAATTGTTTTATCTGGGTGTTTCTTCCTTATAACTTGCCATAAGGCCTTAGTTATAGTTGTTTTACCGCTACCACTTTTACCTGTAATTGCAATTGATACAGTCATTCATATCTCCAAAAACCATATTTATATTGATATTATAACAGAAATTAGGAGATATTTGCTGTTATGTTTAATCTAATTTAAATTGCTTTTGATATTCTTCAATACCTTCAATTTTCTTTTGTTCTTCTTTTAAAAGCACAAAGTTTTCCAATACAAGAACATCTAAATCTGTAAACATAAAGCACTTATAAGCGTTTTCTGGTGTATTTACAATTGGTTCTCCTCTAATATTAAAGGAAGTATTTACAACTACGCTACAATCTGTTAACTTTTTAAATTCATTGATTATATTCCAGTATCTTTCATTAACTTTTTTAGATACTGTTTGTATTCTTGCCGAATAATTAACGTGAGTAATTGCTGGAAGAATTGAACGATACGCTTTTAGTTTTTCAATACCTTTGTAGTTCTTTTCTTCTTCTGTTAATTCTGTTTTTATACTATCTGATATTGGTTGAGTTAAAAGCATATAAGGTGACTGTTTACCTTTTCTAATATCAAAGAATTTTTCAACATCTTCTTCTAAGCAACTTGGAGCAAATGGTCTAAAAGACTCACGTTTTTTAATCGCAAGGTTTAAATTCTTTTGCATTTCACGATTTCTTGGGTCTGCTAAAATACTTCTATTACCCAATGCACGTGGGCCATATTCCATTCTGCCAGCAAAATGCCCAATACTTTTACCCTCAGAAATATATTTTGCTACAACCTTTGTAACTTCTTCTTCAGTTTCATATTTTATAAACTTTGCTTCAAATTTGTTTAGGGTGTCTAAAATTTCTTCATCAGAATATTTAGGACCTAATAAGCTTCCAAATTGAGAATCTTCTGGATTTACTTTTCGTTCATTATTTAATGCCATATAGTGAATTGCTAAGGCTGCTCCTAAAGCACCACCAGCATCACCAGCTGCTGGCTGAGTCCAAATATTTTCAAATGGACCATTCTTTAAAATGTTGCCGTTAGAAACACAATTTAAAGCTACACCACCTGCTAAACAAAGATTTTTCATGCCAGTTTGCTTATAAACATAATTAGCAAGTTTTAGAATTATTTCTTCTGTAACTGCCTGCAAGCTTGCTGCAATATCCATATCATTTTGAGTTAATGCAGATTCTGATTTTCGTGGTGGACGATTAAATAATTGTTCAAATTTTTTATTGAACATATAGTCAGTGGTGCAATATCCAAAATATTCTTGATTCAACCAAAAAGAACCATCTTCTTTAACGTCAACTAATTTTTCTAAAATTAAATCTCTATAAATTGGTTCACCATAAGGTGCTAACCCCATTACTTTGTACTCACCAGAATTTACTTTGAATCCTAAGAAACCAGTGAAGGCACTATATAAAAGACCCAAAGAATGTGGGAATTCTATTTTTTGTTTGATTTCTATTTTATTGCCTTTACCTATAGCCCAAGTAGTTGTATCCCACTCTCCAACACCGTCTAAGCAAAGAATAGCGGCTTCTTCAAATGGAGAAGGATAGAACGCACTTGCACAGTGAGACTCGTGGTGAGTTGTGAAGTAAATAGGACACTTTAGTCTTTTTTCAAAATGCTTATCTATTTGTGATGGAATGAATAATTTTGTATTTAACCAAACTGGCATAGCATTTATAAAACTACGCATACTAAAAGGAACAAACGCCATTGCGGTTTCAAGTATACGTTCAAATTTAATGAATGGTTTTTCGTAGTACACAACGCCGTCTAATTGTTCTGGTTCAATACCTGCTTCACTCAAACAATATTGAACAGCTAACATTGGGAAATTACTGTCTTGTTTTATTCTTGTAAAGCGTTCTTCTTGTGCTGCCGCTATAATTTCCCCATCTTTTATAATTGCAGCTGCACTATCATGGTAATATGCACTAATTCCTAATAAATATGTCATTTCTCACCTAAAACTGAAATTCGTAATCTATGTTTTTATTTTCGTAATCAACCCAATATGTTTCCAAATTTGGTTTTTTTAATCTTAATCTATCACGTTTAACTATTTTCATAAGTAAACCAGTTGGAACAACCGCAATAATGTATCCAATTGCAAGAACAATAATTGCAATATATTTACCTAAAAAATTGCCAATTTTTGTTAATGTTGATTTAAACCAATGTGCAAATTTTTTAGAAATAAAACAAATCAAGGATAGTGTTAAAAATATTGCTAATACATATATTGCCATATCTTGGTGTCCGTGTTTATTCAAAAGAAACGCAGGTATCCAAGGCAATAGCCCTAATGTTATTGCAAATTTTGTAAGCTCATTTATTTTCATATTTCATCCTAAATTATTGTATAGATAAACGGTGATACAGGTGATGTACCAACAGCAATCAAGAATATCAAAAGAATTAAAAATAGAATTACTGGAACAATCCAATATGCTTTTTGTTTCCATAAGAACTTAAACATTTCTACCAAAAAATTTTTTCTTTTCATATTATTTTTGTTCCTCTTTTTCTATTTTGTTTAATAATTCTACCGCTTCTTCGTGTTCTGGTAAAATTTTTAATATTGTTTCAATATGTTCTTTTGCTAAATTATAATCTTTTTGCTTGTATTTACAGGTTGCCATTCCCATCAAAACAGAAAGATTGTTTGGGATTGCAAGATTAATTATATTGTACAAAGCATATGCTTGATTATAGTCGCCAGTTTCAATACTTGTTCTTGCTAATAAATTTGCTATTTCTGTATTTGGGGCAATAGCATAGGCATCTTCTAATAATTGTTTTGAATTTTCATATTTCCCTTCACTAAAATATATTTTAGCAAGTTGAAATAAAACTTCAGTATCTTGCGGAGTTTGTTTAAATGCTTGCAAAAGAATTTCTTTTGCTTTATCCAACATATTCATTGTTATGTAGTTTATTGCAACATTTACAAGCATATATGTTGGAATATTATTCATTTTTAATAGTTTTAAATACATTTTCTTTGACTCTTCAAAATCTTCCATTAAGTGGAAGTATGTTGCATATTCAAAAATTATATTAATATTGTTTGGAGCTAACTTATATGCTTTTTTAAAATTTTCAAGCGCTCTATCAAAGAATTTTCTTGATAAATATATAATTGCTAAATCTTTATAAGCAAGTGCATAATTAGGATTAGAACTAATTATTTTTTTGAATACGTCTTCAGCTTTATCTGTTTCATCTGATTTCGCACATAAAACGCCATATTCATAAAGTATATTTTCGTTTACAACTCCAGATTTTATTAATTCTGAATATAATATCTTTGCAGCTTCAATTTTATTATTTCTTGAATATAGTGAAGCTAAATGCAATTTTAATTGTGCAGAGTTTAAGTTAAAAGTTAATAATTTTTCTATTATTTGTGAAGCTTTTTCTAACTCATTACAACCGTCATAAGCACAAGCGAGATTGTATTTAAAGTTTTCTTTATCTGGATAAAGTTCAAGTAGTTTATTATAAAACACAACAGCATCTTCATTCTGCTTAGCTTTTAATGCAGAAAGAGCTAATGCAGTTAAAGTTTGTTCTCTTTCTTCAATTTCATATGATTCTTTTAGTGAATTGTATGATTCTAAAAATTCTTCTTTTGCAAAATATGCTAAACCTAAATTATATAAAACAGAAGGAACTTTATCTTCTATAGAAAGAGCTTTCTTAAATTCTTCTACTGCTTCTTGCATATTGCCCAAAGAAAATAAGGTTAACCCCAGTTTGTTATGTAGCTTGGGATTATTGGGTTCTATTTCAAGTGCTTTTTTAATTTGAAGAATAGCTAAATCTGGTCTTTTTCTATCTAAATATGCCGCAGCTAATATATCAAAAACTTGAGAATCTTCTTCCCCTAGTGTTGTTAATTTTTCTTCTAAAGAAAATACTTTGTTGTGTTTTCCTTGTTTCATATAAACAACTGCCAAACTTTTGTAGGCATCTAAATAGTTCTCACGCAACTCAATAACTTTAGTAAGTGTTTTTTCTGCATTTTCTAAATCATTTTTTTCAATATAAATTGTTGATAGATAATACAAAGATAAAGCATCTTCATTATCAATTTCTACTAACTTCGAAAAATTTTCAAATGCTTCATCCCAATAACCAAGGTTTATATTACATAATCCTTGCAATTTTTGTAATTCTATATTTTCACTGTCTGATTTTAAAAGTTCTTTAATCAGCGATTTTGCTTGAAAGTATTCCTTTTTGCTTATTAATTGAGTTACAGCTTCTTTGTTCATTTGCATTACCTACCTTAGCTGTATAAATTATAGCATAATAACTCTAAAACATTGAAAAAAAAGCAAATTTGTGTTCTAATGGGTAAGAATAGGTTAAGGGAGATACACTATGGCGGAAAGAACATTTATAGCGGTTAAGCCTGACGGAGTTAAAAGAAATCTTATTGGTAAGATTATTTCAAGATTTGAAGAAAAAGGCTACAAAATTATTGGTTTAAAACTCCTTTTACCTACATTAGAAATGGCAGAAAAACACTATGAAGAACATAAGGGTAAGCCATTTTATCCACGTTTGATAAGCTACATTACTTCTGGACCAATTGTTGCAATGGTTATTGAAGGTGAAAATGTAATTGCTGAATCTAGAAGAATGATGGGGTCAACAAAACCAGAAGAAGCTGAAGCAGGTACAATTCGTTTTGAATACGCAATTACTAAAGAATACAACATTATTCATGGTTCAGACTGTGTTGCTAGTGCAGAACGTGAGATTGCTATCTATTTTAAAGAAGAAGAACTTTGCCCAAACTGGACAACAATGTTAGAAATGATAATGAAAAATGGCTAATAAGTATTTTTCATTTGAGCTTTTAAAAGAAGATAAAAAAACTGGTGCAAGAGCAGGTATTTTTCATACACCACACGGTGATATAGAAACCCCTATCTTCATGCCAGTTGGTACTCACTCTGCTGTAAAGATGCTAACGAAACATCATTTAGAAGAAACAAAAGCCCAAATAATACTTTCAAATTCATTTCACTTGTTTTTAAGACCAGGACACAAATTGATAGAAGAATTTGGTGGACTTCACAAATGGATGAATTGGGATAAGCCAATTTTGACAGACTCTGGTGGTTTTCAAGTATTTAGTTTGGCTCATTTGAATAACATTACGGAAGACGGTGTTAAATTCAAAGACCCTAAAACTGGTGATTCATACTATATTAATCCAGAAATTTCTATGGAAATCCAACAAGCTTTAGGTCCAGATATCGCGATGGCTTTTGACCAATGCGCACCATATCCTTGCAACTATGATGAAGCTGTTAAAGCAATGGAACGAACTCACCGCTGGCTTGAAAGATGTTTTAAAGCTCATACAAGAGAAGACCAAGCGTTATTCCCAATTTGTCAAGGTGCTTTCTTTGATGATTTAAGAAGAGAATGTGCAAAAGTAGTATCTGATTATGATGCTGTTGGTTATGCAATTGGTGGTGTTAGTGTTGGTGAACCTACAGATATTAAAAATCATTTAGTTGAGTTAACAGCACCATTATTACCACGTTTAAAACCTCGCTATTTAATGGGGGTTGGTACTCCAATAGATTTGTTAGAAGGTGTAAAGCGTGGTGTAGATATGTTCGATTGTGTATTACCAACTAGAAACGCACGTCACGGTTCTTTCTTTACTTATGAAGGAAAGAAAAATATTAAAAATAAACAATTTGAAAGAGATAACTCACCACTAGATGAAAAATGTGATTGTTATGCTTGTCAAAACCACTCTAAAGCATATATAAGACACCTTTATAGAATGGGTGAAGCTAACGCACAAATGCTTTTATCAATTCATAATACAAGATTTTTAATCAAATTTATCCACGATATGAGAGATAGTATACTAGAAGATAGATTTGAAGAATTTTATAATCAATTTGTTGGTAAAGTATAAAAAAAGGAGAGTATTTAAACTCTCCTTTTTTATTCTTTGTTAATTAACTATCTGGTTAATAAATCCATTTCTTCTTCAGAAGCGTATACACAGTGGCAACCACAGTCTACGTGGATAATTTCACCAGTTACACCAGAAGATAAATCTGATAATAAATATAAACCTGTTTTACCAACATCTTCAAGAGTAACATTTCTCTTTAATGGTGCTTTAGCAACAGCAGCTTTTAACATTTTACCAAAGCCACCGATACCAGAAGCTGCAAGAGTTTTAACTGCACCAGCAGAAATACAGTTAACTCTGATACCATGTTTTCCTAAGTTTTCAGCTAAATATCTAGCAGAAGATTCAAGAGCAGCTTTAGCAACACCCATTACATTGTAATTAGCTACAACTTTTTCGCCACCTAAATATGTTAAAGCTAGGATTGAACCACCTTCGTTCATAATAGGTTTTGCGTTTCTAGCTAGAGATACTAAAGAGTATGAACTTACACCCATTGCAATATCCCAGCCTTCTTTAGAAGTATTAATAAATTCACCCATTAAGTCTTCTCTTTGAGCAAAAGCAACTGCGTGAACTACAAAGTCAATTTTGCCATAAACTTTTTCTAATTCAGTAAATACAGCTTTTACTTCATCTTCTTTTGTTACATCACAAGACATAATAACTTTTGCATTCATACCTTCAGCGATAGGACGAACACGTTTTTCCATAACTTCGCCAGCGTATGTGAAAGCAATTTCCGCACCAGCATCATATAATTGTTTTGCAATACCGTATGCAATACCATGTGTGTTAGAAACGCCAAAAATAACGCCTCTTTTACCTTCCATTAGTTTCATGATACCTCTCCTTATAACTATCTAATATAACCATAGCTATATTTTACAATTAAAATAATAGGAAAGCAAAAATATTTTTTACACGTTTTCAATAGTTAGAAAGAAGGTAAAAATGAGTATTCGATTTCCAATACAAACACCTAGAGAATATGTTACAGCACACAGAATAATGAAAAGTGTTAAACAAAATACAATAAAACCTATGCAACAATTAAAACAACGTAGATATAAAGCATATTTACAACATTCAAAAATAGGTTACTTCCCTAATGGTAAAGGAAATAACCTATTAAATAAAATTAAAGATTTTGCATATAGAGTAAAAGATTCTTTTACTTTTGATGAGTTCGTTTAAGCTTCCTCTGTTTTAGAATCAACAATTTCTTTTACTTTTTCTTGCAACTGTTTTTTGTTGTGCATAATTGAAGTTATAAATGCTGCACCTACGATAACTAAACCTGCACCACCAGTAATAACTTCTGGAATTTCCATTCTTGTACTTATAAACATAACTGTTGCTAAGAAACCAATTGCCCAGTGTGCACCGTGTTCTAAGTATAGATATTGTTTTAATGTTTTCATATCAACCATAAATATTGTTAGTGAACGTACAAACATTGCACCGATTGCTAAACCAATAGAAATGATTATGATATCCTTGCTTATTGCAAAAGCACCTAAAACACCATCTAATGAGAATGAAGCATCAATTAATTCTAAGTATAAGAAACCAATAAAACCGAGTTTTGCTGTTCCACCCATTAATGCAGCTTTTTTCTCTGCAATACTTTCTAATAAATTACTGATACTATCAATTACTAAATAAAGAACAATACCTGTAAATCCTGCCATTAGAACTGCTACTTTTTGTTCTTCTGGAATAAAGTTTTGAAGCACCATTAAAGCAACAAGTGCTATAACAACATCAATGTATTTAATACAATTCATTTTTTGTAATGGTTTTTCTAAGCAACAAATCCAATGACATTCTTTTTCATTATTAAAGAAGTATGTTAGGAAAATCATTAATAAAAATGTACCACCAAAAGTTACTAATGGAGCATGTACTAAATGTAAATAATGTGCATACTTATCAACATCATACAATGCAAGTTTTGCAACACCCATTACAGTTAAACCGGAGAATGCTGCAACAACTAATATTGGGAATAAAAATCTCATACCAAATACTGCAATTGCAATCCCCCAAGTTAAAAATCTATGACGCCACTTGTCATCCATCTTTTCTAGTTTCATAGCATTAATAACAGCATTATCAAATGATAATGTAACTTCTAAAATAGATAAGAAAACTACAATGAATAAAGCCAAAAATCCACTTCCAGGATGTGAATGTTCTGCCCATAAATAACCACAAATTAAACCTATTATGGTTACAAAAAATGAACCTCTAAAATATTTAAGCATAATACTATCTACCTTCTTTCTAATTACATTAATTATACAAGAAGTAAATTATAAAAAAGTCATCCTTTTATTTTATTTTTAATTTTGTAAAAATAAGACAATTTTTCTAAATAAAAATACTTTATAGGAATATAAGGTAATAGGTTAGATTTTTGGTAAGGAGTTTTTATGGAAATGATAGGAACGATTGGTAATGTAACAAATCCAGCTGGCACAATTTACAAGACTGATGCTGGAAATCATATAGATGCACCTTCTGTAGATGGTAGAAAAACAGATATTAAACCTAATGGTAATGGTACCTATTATGTAACTGTTTCACAAAATGGTAAAGTGACTTATGAAAAAACACTTACAGAAGAACAATTAGTTCAAAACTTCGGTGCTGATGTATCTGCTCTTGATATTAATAAACCTTTAGGTACAAATTCGCAAGAAGATGCACAAGATAAATATGGAAAAGATGTTGCGAATAAATTTTATGCAGTAGCATAAAAGATTTGTTCAGTATAAATAAAAACCCCGATAAACAACGTCATCGGGGTTTTTCTGTAAATTTATTGTCTTGAAATTCTTTTCGCTCGTTGCAGTCACTCACTACACTATCGTTGTCGTTCGCTTCGCACTCGCAAACCGAGTTACACTCGTACAGAATTTCGCTTAATCTTGAGCGTGACCAGCTGTACCAAGAACGTCAACCATTTTGTGTTTAACCATTTCTTTAACAGCAGTTCTACCTGGACCCATATATTCACGTGGGTCGAATTTTTCTGGGTGCTCAACAAAGAATTCTCTGATTGTAGAAGTCATTGCTAATCTTAAGTCTGTATCGATATTAATTTTCGCAACACCGTGTTGAGAAGCATATTTTAACATATCTTCTGGAACACCTTGAGCGTTTGGTAATTTACCACCATATTCATTACATTTAGCAACGAATTCAGCTGGAACTGAAGAAGAACCGTGAAGAACGATTGGGTAGTCACCAAAACCAGCTTCTTTTAACGCATCTTTAATTTCTTTTAATCTGTCGAAGTATAATTTAGCTTCAACAGCAAATTTGTAAGCACCGTGAGAAGTACCAAAAGCAATAGCTAAAGATTCACAACCAGTTTGTTTTACAAATTCAACAGCTTCTTGAACGTTAGTATATTTAGCATCTTTTGCATCAACGTTAACATCATCTTCGATACCAGCTAATTTACCAAGTTCAGCTTCAACAGAAACTCCTCTTT